>JBFMBA010000215.1:0-2084 GCA_040755475.1 Thermodesulfobacteriota bacterium | reverse complement strand
CAGAACGTCATGGCGTTGAGCGCCGCTTCGAGCACATCGCCCTTTTCCGGGTCCAGTTCCCGGATAATATGGAGCAGCAGGTCCGGATTGGTCACGGTGGCCTTGCTGTTTCGCTCCTCGGCCTCCTTCGCCAGCGACCTGAAATCATTCACATGGAGGACCTGCCGGATCTTGCGAAAATAGACCGAGCGTATGAGCCGGTAGATATTTTCCGTCGCGGTCGGTTCCGGTATCGTGACGAAGATGCACCTGTTGGACAGCAGGAAGAAGTCGATGGTGTTGAAAGAGGTGCCCGCTCCCAGATCCAGCAATATGAAGTCATAGGAAAGCTTCCCGATATGACGCAGGATCTTCATCTTCTGCTCGTGTGCCAGGTTGGCGATATCCAGGTTGTTCATGGCGCCGTCGATGAGAGAGAGGTTTGGTACAGGCGTGTCGACGACGGTTTCCTGAAGGGTTCTGACCCTTTTATTGACGAAATCGGAGAGGCTTCTCCTGGCGTTGGAAACGCCTACCATCGTGTGGAGGTTCGCCGCCCCCAGATCAAGATCCACAAGCAGGGTCCGATACCCCTCTCTGGCAAGCAGAATGCCGAGGGAGCCGGCGACAAAGCTCTTGCCCGTGCCGCCCTTGCCCCCGCCGATAGGCCATATCTGTGGCATGCAATACCGGCCCTTTCAGAAAATGACGAGATTCAGTTCGACTGACACTATGAAAAGGATCCCCCCGTGTCAAGGGAATTCCATGGTCACCCCCGCGCCGGCGAGAGGGGAAACAGCCATTCCCGGAACCCCCCGTCGCGTCCCGCCGTGATGGCCTCCATCCGCGCGGCAAGAGCGCGTGTCACAGGCCCGGGCACCCCGTCGAGAAGCCGCTCCTCCATCTGGCGGACCGGGAGCAGTTTTGCCGAGGTTCCGGAAAAAAAGATCTCCTCGGCCTCCTGCAACAGGCCCGTGCCCAGGCGCCCGACGAAGGGTTTCATTCCCATCGCCTCGGCCACCTCCAGCAGGGATTTGCGGGTGATGCTGTGGAGAACCGTCCCCAGCGAAGGCGTCAGGAGACTGCCCCCCTTCACCAGAAAGAGGGATTCGGTCCCTCCCTCGGCGATAAAACCCTGCGTGTCGAGCTGGACGGCATAATCGAACCCCCTGTCGCGCGACTCCAGTCGCGCCACCATGCCATTGACGTAGTTGGCCGCCACCTTCGCTTCGATGGGCACCGTTTCGGGGTCGAGCCGGCGCCATCGCGACACGCAGGCGGTCACGCTTCCGGGGGCCGATTCATAGCCTTCACCGAGCGTCTCGGCCGCCGAAAACACAAACACGGCCACCTGGATGGGCTTCCGGGGAGGAAGAATCCTGAAGGAAATGTCGGGGTAGAAACCGAACACCTTGATGAAACCGCTTTTGAGCCCGCTGCGCTGTACCGTCTGAAGAATGGCCTCCTGAAGCGCGTCTTCACCAAGAGGCAACTCCATCTCGAGGAGCACCGCCGATCTCCGGAAACGCGACACATGCTCGTCCAGACGGAAAACGGCCGGTCCGGCCGCCGTATCGTGGAATCCGATCACCTCGAAAATCGCCGATCCCCTCCCAAAGCTGTGGCTCATCATGTGTACATTCGCTTCATCCCAGGCGCGGAACTCACCGCCCAGATACACCACACGTTCCTTCATCGCATTCACCTCTCAAGAGCTTTGAAAATCACGGTCTCTCGGCACGCCGGACCTTTTTCGACCCTGCTGTTACACCGGACACAGCCGCGATCTCCACCCGTTCCATGACGGGAACCGATGGCGAACCACATTGACCGGGAATGGTGCCCTGTAAGGCCCGCCCCCGAAATAGCGCTTTTCCCGCAGGAAAACCCCGTCCCCCCGAAGGGCGGCCGCGAGACGCCTCAAGAAAAAAGGTGGCATTTCCACCGCTTTCTGATATCCATAGGGGGCGCGTCAACCCCACGGCATGACGCGCGCACTCTATCAGAAGCCCGGGAGGATTACAACCGCTTGAACGACAAAAAAGTGCAGACGGGAACACCCCTGATCACACTGGACGGCATTTCACTTCGCATGGGAGCTGCGA
>JBFMBA010000214.1:0-12937 GCA_040755475.1 Thermodesulfobacteriota bacterium | reverse complement strand
GGAATACCGCAGGATCACTTGCTTCGTTTCCGGGTCCTCCCCGACGACCGACACGTAGCTCCGGATGAACCGCACGCCGTCAAGCGCCTCCGCCCTTTCGTAGAATCGCTCGAAATCCTTGCCGTGGGCGCGAATATCGTTATGGAACACCGTGCACGCGACCGCGGCGTCATGCTCCTTGGTCACGATCACCTGTTTCTGGGTATAGGTGCAGCAGACGGCCGAACAGTAGCTGTTTTCGCCCGGGGTCACCCGCCTCGAACCGACGCATTGGATCCAGGCCACTTTGTGCGGGTGCTTCCCGTCCGAGGCGCGCAGCACTTCCCCCTGGTAGGGCCCCGTCGAGCAGAGCAGCCGTTCGTAGTCCATGCTGGTGACCACGTTGGCCAGTGCGCCGTACCGGTATTCCCGCACCGTCTCGGGATCGAAGGGCTCGAAGCCGGAAGCGAGGACGACGGCGCCGACGCGGATGTCAACCTTCTGCGGCGCCTGGCTGAAATCGATGGCGTTGTTCTTGCAAACCGCCTCGCAGATACGGCATTTGCCCTCCTTCAGGTACAGGCAGCTCTCGTCGATATAGGTCACCAGCGGAATGGCCTGCGCGAAATAGACATGGACGGCTTTGTTGTCCGATATCTCCTGATTGTACCGGTCGGGGTATTTGACCGGGCAGTACTCCACACAGGTCGTGCAGCCCGTGCATTTGCTCTCGACGATGTACCTGGGCTTCCTGATCAGGGTGACCCGGAAGTTTCCCGGTTCCCCCTCTACGGCGTCGACCTCCGTGTAGGTGAGGACCTCGATGTTGGGATGCCGGCCGACCTCGACCAGTTTGGGCGAGAGGATTCACATGGAGCAGTCGTTGGTGGGGAAGGTCTTGTCCAGCTGCGCCATATGGCCGCCGATGGACGGCGCTCTTTCAACGAGGTACACCTTGAAACCCGCCGTGCCCAGATCGAGGGCGGCCTGGATGCCGCTGATCCCGCCGCCGACCACCAGGACATCGCCAAATTGACCGTCGCCGAAACTGCCGCCCGGCTGCTCCATCCGTTCTTTTTCCACGTTCGTCCACCTCACGGGGTCTGTTGGGTTGCCTATAGCACTTCCTGCAGAATCTCGGTAATCTCCCTGATTTCCATGCCGTCGCCCGGCTCCCGGTTCAACCGGCTGTCTTCGAAATTGGTGATGCAGTAGGGGCAGGACGTGGCCAGCACCTCCGCCCCGATCCCGGCGGCCTGCTCGAGCCGGAGGTCGGAAAACCGTTCCCCCCGGGGCGTTTCCATCCAGATCCTGCCTCCCCCTCCGCCGCAGCAGAGGCTGTCCGCCCGCGAATCGGGCATTTCAACGAGCTCGAGACCCGGTATCCGCCTCAGGAGTTCGCGGGGCTCCTCATAGATGCCGTTATGACGGCCCAGGTAACAGGGGTCGTGCCAGGTCACCCTCCTGCCGAACTCCCCGGCGGGCTTCAGCCGTCCCGCATCCATGAGCTCCAGCAGGTACTGGGAGACGTGAACCACCTCGAAGTTCACCTTGAATTCGGGATACTCGTTTTTGAAGGTGTGGTAGCAATGGGGCGAGGAGACCAGGATTTTCTTCACCCCGCCGTCGATAAACGCCTTGATGTTCTCCCTGGCCAGCCGTTTGAACAGCGCCTCGTCGCCCGTCTTGCGGATGCTCTCCCCGCAGCAGCTCTCCTGCGCGCCCAGGATCCCGAAGTCCACCCCGGCTTTAAGAAGGACAGAGGCCGTCGCCCTGGCCGCCTTTTTCAGCCGCGCGTCGTAGCTGCAGTAGCAGTCGGGGAAATAAAGAATCTCCATCCCCTCGGCGAAGGGCTTCACCGACAGGCCCTCGGCCCAGTTTGCCCTGTTTTTCCGCTCTTCGTTCAACGGGTTGCCTTCGCCGACGAGGCTTCCGCCGACGGTGCGGACCGGCTTGACGGAAGCGGGGAAAACCCCGTACTCCGTAGCAATCCGGCGCAGGGCCACCCCGGATTCGATCTGCCTGACGTCCCTGGGGCACTGCTGGGGACACCGGCCGCAGGTGGTGCAGCGCCACATCTCTTCGCTTTCAATATCGGTCAGCCCGAAGGCGGCCTCCCGGACGATCTTGCGCATGCTGAAATGTCGCACCCTGTTCCAGGGGCACACGGCATCGCACAGACCGCATTCGAAGCACCTCTTGAAGGCCTCTCCGCCGCTCGCCTTGATGGCATCGATGATCTCTTTGTAGGGCGTTGCAGTCTCCACCGGCTTATCCTATCCTCGCGTCCGCTTCAGTCCCGCTTCGAGATCCGGGCCAGGGTGTCCAGGACGGTCTGTCTGCCGTACCGGTCGATGAGCGATTCGAGCCCCGCCTCGACATCCTGGGGCTTCGGCTCCTGATCGTCCTCCACTTCCCGCTCTTCGCAGACCAGGGCGTCGTTGATGCACCACTTCACGCACAGGGGCTCCTCTTCGCCTTCGCACATATCGCATTTGAGGGGGAGACCGGAATCCGGCTCCTTGAAGAGCTTCCTGGAGGAGCAGGAGGCCCTGCAGAAGCCGCACTCGTCGTACTCCTTCCCGTCGATCACATACTTGTCCCTGCCCATGCACTCGGAGGCCGCATACTCGCCGGCGTATACGGGGACATAGACGTCTTTTATCGGGTCGCGCATCAGCCGGATGCGGGACCGCTCCGGGTTGTTGCTGCTGTATTTGGGCGTCGCGTGAAAGGCGGAGCAGATCACCTCGCAGGCCCGGCAGCCGTTGCACTTGTCCACATCGATCTTGATCGTCTTGACGATCCTCTTTTTTTTCTCGCCCGTCACGGTCATCTCCCCCCTTCGCCCGGACCCGCCCCTCCATCCGCCGGGGCCTCCCCGGGCGGGGCGGCGTCGCCCTCCGTCAGGATTCCTCTGCGCTGCAGGTCGTCGCCCACATCATCGAGCCCCAGTTCGTGCAGAGACTCCCGGGTGGGAATCCCCTGATCGTTCCACCCCTTGAATTGATAGTAGGCGCTCAGGAGCTCGGCCTCCAGCTCGGGAAACCGCTTCTTCCAGTGGTCCTCGGGTGGTTTGTCGTCGGCCCGCCGCATCCCCCTTCTCACGTTGAAGGCCCGCACCAGCGTCCGGATGCGCCTGGCGGCCTGCGACAGTCCGGCCTCATCCATCTCCATCCCGGCCCCCGCCGACAGGAAATCGGGAAAGTTGTGCAGGTGATAGGGAGGCTTCAGAGGGAACGAGGACAGACCGGCGCACAACCCCAGGGCGTCGTCGATGTAGTGCATCTTCTCCTGCCAGTCGACGATATCGCAGGTGGCCTCGGGGGTCGGGTAATAGGGGATGGAGCGTTCCCCCCGCGGCTCCCAGTCGAGAAAATACCGCTTGAACTTTTCATCGGGAACCTGGATCCAGTCCTTGACGAAGGCTTCCCTCTCCTCCATGGTCATGAAGGGCGCCTGGGGAAACTGCCCTTCGATCTGGGTGATGTTGATCTTCTCGCCGGTGGAATACATGAGGAAGTAGATGGGGTTGAGCATCGAGAGCTTGAGCGGCAGCTGCTCGTGTTTCTTGATATTATTGTGGGCGTAGGCTTCGGCCCCCTTGCCGATCCGCTGGGCGGCCCAGTGGGTGCCGTCGGCCAGAACGTCTCCGATCCCTTCTCTGCGGGCGATCCGGTCGAGCAGCCAGAAGAACCTCCCTTCGCTGTCGGACGGCAGGCCCGGCAGGTCTTCGTCGGTGAGAATGCCGTTTTCGTAGAGCTCGATCGCGAAGGCCATGACCTGCGGGGTCGAGTATCCGTCCACACCGTACTCCGTGGCGCGCGCGGCGATCTTGAAGCCGAACTCCAGGTCCGCATAGGCCGCCATGGTATAGGTCAGCTTCGAGAAGCATTTCATCATGTAGGTGGGATACCCCGGGATGGAAATGGTGGCCCCGCACTTCATCGGGCAGTTGTAGCAGCTGATCAGCCGCGTCCGCACGCTATTCATCGTGTCGGTCCACTTCTTTTCCACCTCTTGGCTCCAGAAATCCTTTCGCCGGGTGCGGGAATTCCCCCACATGAAATTCTCGGTGTGCCACTGCTCGTCGTGCACCTGCATCTCCTGCGGCGACCCCAGCCCGGCCAGAATGGGCATGACTCCCGGGATGGGGTTCTTTTCCCGGACCTTGATGTAATCGAGCACGCCGTTGCAAAGCCCGATGAATTCCGCCGGCCGGGCGAGATGGATGTCCTTTGTCCCGCGAACCACGATCGCCTTGAGCCCCTTGTCCCCCATCACGGCGCCGATTCCTCCCCGGCTGGCGCTGGAGCGGCCCTGCTCGATGGAGGCGAAAAAGACCCTGTTTTCACCGGCCAGGCCGATCGCGGCCACCTGCGCCTTGGGCTCGTTGAGCTCCTTGCGGATCAAATCCTGGGTTTCAACCGCGCCTTTCCCCCGGAGATGCGAGGCGTCGCGTATCTCCACCTTGTCGTTGTGTATCCACAGATAGACCAGCTTGGGGGACCTGCCCCGGATGATCACCTTGTCATAGCCGGCATACTTCAACTCCGGCGCCCAGAATCCCCCCATCATGGAAAAGGCCATCAGCTGCGTCTGGGGGGAGACGGTGGACACAATGGTGCGGTTGCAGCCCGGAGCCGGCGTGCCGCACAGCAGACCCGTGCCGAAGATGAGCAGATTGTCGGGCGAAAAGGGTTCGACTTCGGGGGGAACCCGGTCCCACAATATCCTGGCGTTGGTACCCAGTCCCCCGAGATACAGCGGGGTTAACGCGGGGTCCGTCTCCACCCGCTCGATGCCTCCCCGGGACAGATCGATCTCCAGATTGAACCCTGTCTCAGCGTACCTCATTTTTTTCCCCTTTGCATGACCCGACCACGCGAATCCGTCGTGTGCTTCTGATGAATCACCGATGACGGACGTTTGATGCAAGACCTCCGTCACCGCCGCGTGAAGGCCAAATCAAAAAAAGACCGATGCCTCGCCCTGCCATGGGAATGCAATATAGCTACATTGTAACTACCTGTCAAGAAAAAATTATCCAGCCGATCATTCTTCCCGGTCAATATGTCTTGACATCCCTTTGCTATTTCCATAGAGTCGACCCATCGGAAGGAAATATCTACCCCGAACACATACCCTTTAACCGATCCAAAGGCGTCGCAATTTCAGGCCCCCCAAGGCGGCCTTGTCAAAACCGGTTATTGTCCACCTCCCCGATGTCGGGATAGGCGATGCATTGACATCCCCTATGCTTCATCACGGCAAGGAGGTCCCGACTCCGAACGACTGGACCAAGACGGGGACAATGTCCCGCAGAAGGGTCCCGCTCTGCAGGCAGCCCCTGCAGAGCGGAGGGCGACTTGCGGATAACACCTGCGGTCCGCAAGGATCGGTATGGCGAAGTGTGATCACCAGTTTAAAAAGGGGGGGGGAAATGAGAAAGAAACTCGGGAGAGGTATTGCAATCGTTGCGGCCGTCATGTTTTTCGGGATCAGTTTCACCGGCATCGCACCGGCGGCGGAAAAACCGATCGTCATCGGCGCTCCGCTGGCCACGGCCTTCCTATACGGGTGGGTTGCGGAGCGCGGCATCAAACTGGCGGTCGAGGAAATCAACGCGGCGGGGGGTGTCAACGTGGGCGGGAGGAAACGCCCCTTCAGCGTCGAGGTGATCGACACCCGCGACCTGGAGCCGGGCGTGCCGGTCAGCGATGCGCTGCTGGGTCTGGAGAAACTGATTCTGGACAAAAACGCAGACTTTATCATCGGCGGCCCCGTTCGCTCCGAAGCGGCGCTGGCGGCGATGGACCTGTTGAACAAATATAAGAAAATAAGCATCTTGACGACCGGCGCGCTGACGCCTGCCTACCACAAGAAGGTGGCGGAAAATTATGACAAGTATAAGTACTGCTTCCGAATAACCAGCCATGTCGTTGAAATGGCCAATGACTTTGTCACCCTGCTCTCGGATGTCAAGAAAGGCCACGGCTTCAACAAAGTATATATCATGGTCCAGGATGTGGCGCATGCGCGGGGCGGCGGCGAAGCGATGAAAAAGATGCTGACCGCGAGCGGCTGGGAAGTGGTCGATATGAAAATCTATCCCACCGGCACGACGGACTACTCCATCGCGTTGAACGATGTGGCCAGAACGAAGGCGGACATCATCTTCCTGTGGATGGACATGCCGGAGAGCGCCATTCTCCTGAAGCAATGGAGCGGAATGAAGCTTCGGGCCCTGCCGATGGGGTTTGTGAATGCCGCCGAGCAGCCCGGATTCTGGAAGGCCACCGAAGGCAAGGGGGAGTATCTGATCGTCAATCTGGTAAACGGTGGAAACGCACCGGCGAACATCACCCCCTGGACGATGAAATTTGCAAAGGCCTACGAAAAGAGATGGGGATTGGAGCCCGAGGGATACGGAACCTCGTCGAGCTACATGGCGATCTACACGCTCAAGGAAGCCATTGAGAAAGCCGGCACCACTCAGTCCGATGCGGTGATAAAGGCGCTTGAAAACGTGAATCTCATGGGGGTGTACGGCCGGATAAGCTTTGACAAGGCGACCCATCAGATCATAGCGTCTAACGATCCCAAACTGGGTGCCGTGACGGGAATCATCCAGTGGCAGAAGGGCAAACGGGTTCAGGTTTTCCCGCCCAAAGTAGCGGAAGCCAAAATACTGCTGCCGCCCTGGATGAAATAACAAGGCGGCCGGGCCATGGATATTCTTGTCTACGGCATCATCAACAGCGTCACCCTTTCGCTGTTTTCGCTGGGGTTTACCCTGGTGTACAGCATCAGCAGGCTGCCCAATTTCGCCCACGGCGCCCTGTACATCACGACGGGTTATTTCATCTGGCTGTTTCTCAACCGCCTGGGGTGTAGCTACCCCTTGTCCATCCTGCTCGGCGTCTCGCTGGCCGGCCTGATCGGCGCGATGATGTACCGTCTGGTCCTCGTCCGGATCAGAGGAATGGAGATATCCGAAATCATTGCCACCTATGCGATCGGTCTGGCGATCATCGAGGGGCTGCGGTGGGGCGGTTTGCGGGGTACGACCTTCACGCTGCCATCCTTCGCTTCCGGTTCCCGGCATATTTTGGGGGTAAGCGTGGATGACCAGCGACTCCTTGTGGTCATGGTCGGTTTTTCCGTTTTTGCGATTCTCTACCTCTTTGTCCATCTGACCCGGAACGGATTGGCGCTGCGGGGGATAGCCCAGGATGAAAGAGCCGCCATGATGCTGGGGATCGATTCAGACCGAATGGCCATCGTCTCGTTTGCCATCGGTTCCTCTCTGGCGGGCCTTTCGGCGGCATTGATCCTGCCCCTCGGAAACATCGTCGTCGAAGCGGGCTACAATGTGCTTCTGTTTTCCATCGCCGTGAGTGTCATAGGGGGCCTGGGCAGCTGGGCCGGCGCCATCATCGCCTCATTCATTATTGGATTTGCCCAGATTCTGACGGAAAAATTTCTCTCTGCGCACTTCCAGATGGTGATTGCCTTGCTGGCCATCATCATCACGCTTCTGTTAAAACCATCCGGTATCCTGGGCAGGCAAAAGGAGCTGGAGGAGAGGGTATAGCTGTGGAAGTCCGAAGAAAAGAGAGGATAGACAGGGGCATTAAGGTACGAAGCGAAGGGATCTATTGCATCGCTTCGCTCAAGGAGATGCTCTATGTTGCCGGCCCGAGGGTTTTTTTGGTCGCAGGCCTTCTGTTGCTGCCGCTGGTCCTGGAAATGGCGCCCTACTGGAAGAGGGTCGTCAATATCATGTGTGTCTACGGGTTGCTTGCCATATCCTTTGACTTTTTGGCAAATGTGGTCGGGCTTGTCTGTCTCGGGGGGGCCATGTTTATCGGGGTTGGCGGTTATATGACCGCCATTTTCAACGTATACCTCCATTACCCTCTCTACATCGCCATCCCACTGGCAGGCTTCTCGGGTGCATTGATCTGCACGATCCTGCTTTTACCCTGCCTCTCTTTGCGGGGGGTCTATTTCGCCATTGTCACACTGATGTACCCCCTGCTTTTCACCAGAATCATCGAGGCCCTCAATATCCTCGGGGGGACCAACGGCATAACCGGACTCGACAGCTTTCCCAGCCAGTATCTGGAAAACTACGTGATCATCCTGCTGCTGCTGGTTTTTGTGTTCGGCCTGAGAAGACTGGTGGACGAGGATATAGGACTGGTGCTCAGGGGTATCAAGGACAACGACCAGTCCGTGAGGGCTTCGGGGATAAACGTGGCGCACATGAAGGCGCTGGCGGTCTTCATCGCCTCTTTCATGGGTTGTCTGGGGGGCGCGTATCTGGCCCATCTTTACATGTGGGCCGGACTATCCTTATTCGCTCTCGATTTTTCGATCATTCCCATCGCGGCAGTGACGATCGGCGGCGGGGGATCCATGCTCGGAGCGGTCATCGGCACGGTGATCCTCGTCCCACTCTCCGAATTCCTGAGGTTTTTCGGAACCTTCAGGATAGTCATCTACTGCCTCATTCTCACGGGTTTCATCGTTTTCAAGAGCGAGGGGCTTTTGACGTATTTCGCCAGGAAGTATGATCAGTTCGAAAGATGGGCGAAGATATGAGCATTATCACCGTTGAAGAGATCAGCAAGACATTCGGCGGTCTGAAGGCGTTGATGTCGGTCAGTTTCAGTGTGAAACAGGGAGAAATTTACGGGATCATAGGCCCCAATGGTTCCGGAAAGACGACGCTGATCAACTGCATTACGGGTTTTATAAAGCCGGAAGCGGGTAAAGTGTATTTCCGGGGATTGAACATCCGGGGCTGGCCGGCGCATAAAATAGCACGCGCCGGCATCGCCCGGACCTTTCAGGTGATGCGCCCCTACTATTCGCTGCCCGCCTATAAAAACCTCATCATTCCGCTGTGGTCGCCGCGCGCCCGGACCATCGGAGGGTGGAGGGGCGGCGGCAAGCACGGGGACAGGGACACCGTTGCGGTCGACATTCTGGAAGAGATCGGTTTCGAGCGGGATTCGCGAGTCCCCTACAAAACGGCGTCGACTTTGCCGACCGGCTATCTGAAAAGGCTCGAACTTGCCCGGTGCATCGCACTGCGGCCGGAGATCATATTCTGCGACGAGGTTTTTTCCGGCCTGAGCGCCAGCGAGGTGGCCGGCATGCTGCCCCTCATAGAAAAGCTGAAGACAGAAGGCATCACGTTGATCATGGTCGAGCACAGGCTAAAAGAGCTGTTCAGGGTGGCGGACCGCGTCATGGCCCTGCAGTTCGGCGAGAAAATAGCAGAAGGCCATTACAGGTCGGTCATCACGGATCCCCGCGTCAAAGAGGCTTACCTGGGCAGCGAAGAGGTGTAGGCATGCTGGAAGCCAAGGAACTGATGGTGTTCTATGAAAACATGCTGGCATTGAACAATGTCAGCATGACCGCCCCGACTGGTTCGGTCATCGGTGTTTTCGGCTCCAACAGCGCGGGCAAAAGCACCCTCATGTATACCCTGGCCGGCATCATGCTGGATGTGAAGAAAAAGGAGGCGATGCGGGGCGGCGAGCGGATAACGCTCTATGGCAGCCTCACGTTTGAAGGTCGCGACATATCGAATCTCCCGCCCCATGCCCGGGCGAAGGCGGGCATTGTGCTGTGCCCGGAACGACGGCGCATATTCCCCGAGAGCAGTGTCCTGGAAAATCTAAAAATTGGCGCTTACCTCACCAGTATCGGGGATAGAAAGAAGAACCTGGAATATGTGCTCGGCGTCTTCCCGCGGCTCCGCGAGTTCCTGGGCAGGCAGGGCGGTTTTTTGAGCGGCGGCGAGCAGCAGATGCTGGCCATCGGCAGGGCGCTGATGGCCAATCCAAAGGTGCTGCTCCTCGATGAGCCCCTGCTGGGTTTGAGCCCTGTCTATCAAAGGATCGTTATCGAGGCGATCAAGGAGATCCGCACAACCAGGGGTATTACAATCGTGATATCGGAGCAGTATGCAAGACCGGTGATTCCTGTCATTGACAGGGGATACATCATTGAAAACGGCTCCAGTATCCTGGAGGGGACAAAAGAAGAGCTGTTGGACAATCCCGATGTCAAATCTGCCTATTTTGGAATCTGAAACGCATGATGGAACTCTACCGCAGCGAATGCACGTATACCCGGTTCGATGACGCATGCAGGAAATACCCCGCCAATACGGCCATTGTGTATCTCGGTGAACGGTTCAGCTATGCGGGCCTGCACGAACTTGTGGAGAGGTTTACCGCCGGCCTCCTCAATTCCGGCGTGAACACCAAAGAAAAAGTCATGCTTTTTATCCCCAACTGTCCCCAGTGGGTCATCGCCAATTTTGCCATCAACAAGATCGGCGGTGTCGTGGTGCCGGTTTCACCGATTTATACCTCCCATGAAATAGAATACATCATCAACGACGCCGAGGTAGAAACCGTCATCTGCCTCGATACCAACTTCATGTATATCCATGAGATTATCGGCAGAACCCACCTGAAGCGGGTGATCGTCACCAACCTGGCGGATCTGCTCCCCTTCTGGAAAAGGGCCGTCGGCCATCTGCTGGACAAACTGCCGAAAGGAAAGATCAAAAAAGGCAAGGAGGTGCGTTATTTCAAGGATCTCCTGGACAATCGATGTCGCCCGCCCGCGATGGATATCGATCCATGGCAGGACCTGGCCTATATCATGTATACTGGGGGGACGACCGGTTTTCCCAAGGGGGTGGCCGGCAACCACATGGGGGAGGTTTCCTATGTAAGGGATATCGCGGAAAACGTCTTCCAGGGATATCTGTCTGCCGGCGAGGACACGATGATCATGGTGAACCCTCTTTTTCATATCATGGCAAAGGGTTTTGCATTGGCAACCGCCCTGAACCAGGGGAACACCATGGTCCTGATGCCGGTCCCGGAAGTGGATCCGATCCTGGAGGCCATACAGAAACACAAGGTCAGATGGCTGCTCGGTGTACCGACCCTCTACCGGATGATCCTGGAGAGCGATCGATTGGACCAGTACGACATCAGTTCCCTGAAATACTGTTACTGCGGAGGCGATGTCCTCCCCGGAGAGGTGTACAGCAAATGGCAGGAGAAGTATGACAGCCCCATCTATCAGGTGTACGGCTCGACCGAGGTGGGGCATGTGGCCTACAGCCCCCTGGACCGGATGCCCAGCCCAAAAACCGTGGGCAGACCCCTGAAATCAAGAAAGTGCCTGGTGATCGATCCGGAGACGCTCGTACCGGTGGCAGACGGGGAGGTCGGGGAACTGGCCGTCACATCGGCCTATACGATCAAGAGCTACTGGAAGAAACCCGAGGAAACCGCCCACGCCTTCATCACGGTGGGGGACGACATCTATTACAGGATGGGTGATTTCATCCGGCTCAATGAAAACGGAGAGCTGGAATTCATGGAGAGAACCGCCGATGTCATCAAGTGCAAGGGTTACAGGATCTCCGCTTCGGAGGTCGAGGCTGTTCTCCAGGATCACCCGGCCGTGATCGGTTCATGCGCCGTCGGTATACCGGACATGAAACTGGGGGAAAGGATCAAGGCCATTGTGGTGCTCAAACAGGATGCCAAAGGGGTAAGCAGCGCCGACCTGCTTCGGTGGTGCAGGGACAGACTCGCATCCTACAAGGTGCCGAGCTACATTGAGTTTCGAGACATGCTGCCGAAGTCAAAAGTCGGAAAGCTGCTGCGCCGGGAAATCCGGGACGAGGAGCGCAGAAAACTCGGCGGCAATTAGAGCGCCCCTCGCTCCTCGTCGAGGCGATGCTCGCCCGTTTATCCGTCTTTTCTACCCTATGTATTGATAATCGATCGTAAAGTGGCATTTCGGGGTGGGGAACGGGCTTGAGGTTGCCCTCCTGAAAGGGAGTATACTGTAATTTCCAAGGGAATACGCCCTTTCAAATGGCATACATTTTGTGCGTATGCCATTTCCCATATTTTACCAATTTGGCTTTTGGTCTTCATTACCACACAATACCAAACGGCATAATTCCTATTGTGCGGATTTTTCCTTGTAATATTCTCTTTTCATGCTTCGCGAAACAATGTGGCATGCATATCATATCGGGAAAAACCGACTTGGGATATTCTTTGTTCGGTCAAGTAGAAAAAGGAGGGCAAAGGAAAGCAGAATTTACAGCAATCATAGAACCCGCACCCGAAGGGGGCTATTGGGCGATTTGTCCCGAGGTGCCTGGCGCCAGCGGACAGGGCGAAACCATAGAGGAAACGAAGAATAATCTGCGGGAGGCTATTCAATTCATCCTGGAAGATCGCAAATCAGACATACTTAGAGGATTGCCCGGGGATGCCATTCAAGAAAAGGTGTTGACCGGATGAAGCGTCGGGATCCAGAGCGTAGATTGAGAAACGAAGACATAGCCAAGATGCAAATAGGGATCCTTCTGCAGGCACATATCTTTCTAAATCAACGAATACGCAAGAACAGGATGAACCGATTGAAGAACTGATGAAAATATTGCCGCACTCATTTTTTATCGATTACCGCGTCCAGAATCCCTGCGGATCGTAACGACGGATGATCGCCAGTTCCCTGGCCGTCGGGGCTTTGGTTTCGCGCACGTCCTTCGCTACACGCAGGTCCCAGCCGGTCTGGTCGCGAACCGACGCGACGGATTGCCCCGGATGATAGGTCCGCAGGATCGCCTCGCCCAGGGACGGATCGAAGCCGAGCACGCACAGCGTGGTGATCACGGCGCTGGGGCCGCCTCCCCGCACGCCGGCGCGATCCCGCCACCCCTGCCCGTCGCCGAAGCCCGGCGAGGTGACATAATCGACGCGCGCGACCAGACGGCGCTTGTCGTGCGCCATGATCACAACAAACCGTTTAGAAAGGCCGGCGATGTCGGCCGCCCCCCCGCTCCCGGGCAGTTTCGTCCGGGGCGACCCCGGGTCGCCCAGGTAAGAGG
>JBFMBA010000213.1:0-2043 GCA_040755475.1 Thermodesulfobacteriota bacterium | reverse complement strand
CATCCTCAAGCTCGGGACGACCTGGCCGATTCCCCCGGCCTGTGTGAAAAGGCATCTGACGGCAACGGAGAAGATCCTGATCGTCGAGGAGGTCCTTCCTTTTCTCGAGGAGCAGGTGAAGATCCTGGCCGCCGAAGCGGCGCACGAGATCGGCATCAAGACCTTCTACGGGAAGAACGAAGGGACGCTGCCCATGACCGGTGAGCTGAACCCCGACCTCGTCGCCGCGGCCCTGGGCCGCATTCTGGGAATCGCCCCGGCGGGGCTGCCGGCGGCCTACACGGAAAAGCTCCGGATCCTCGACGGGCTCGTCCCCCGGCGCGAGCAGACCTTCTGCCCCGGATGCCCGCACCGCGCTTCCTACTGGAGCATCGCCGGGGCGCTCAGAAGGGATGCCCGGCAGGGGTTCGTCTGCAGCGACATCGGCTGCTATGCCATGGCCGCCCTGTTTCCCGCCGCCGGCTTCCATACGGCCAAGACCCTGCATGCCATGGGATCGGGGATCGGTCTGGCTTCGGGATTCGGCAAGCTGGCGCCGCTGGGGATGGACCAGCCGGCGCTGGCGGTCTGCGGCGATTCCACCTTCTACCATGCGGCCGTCCCCGCGCTCATCAACGCCGTCCACCAGAACGCAAGCGTCATCTTCATCGCCCTGGACAACAGCGGTACTGCCATGACGGGATTCCAGTCCCACCCGGGCCTCACCGTCAATGCCATGGGGGAGGCCGTGCCCATGGTGGATATCGGTGCTCTCTGCCGGGCAATGGGGGTCGCGGTCCACAGCGGGGATCCCTTCGACCTTCGGGAAACGCGCGAGACGATCAGCGGCCTTCTGGAGGAGGAAGGGGGGGTGAAGGTGCTGATCCTCAAGCAGCCTTGCGCCCTTGCCCCGGACCGAAAAGGGAAGAAGCGGTACCTCATGGGCGTGGACGAAGCCCTCTGCCTGGGGGACGCCTGCGGCTGCAACCGCCTCTGCACGCGTATCTTCCGCTGTCCGGGGCTGATCTGGGATCGGCAGAAGGGCAAGGCGCGGATCGATGAAGTGATCTGTGCCGGCTGCGGCGTCTGCTCGGGGATCTGCCCGGCCGAGGCGATCCGCCGCGAGGAGGCGCCGGTATCATGACGAAGCCGCTGCTGGTGAAAGACCCTTACAATATCGTGATCACCGGGGTAGGGGGACAGGGAAACGTGATGGCCTCGCGGGTTCTGGCGAAGATGCTGGTCCGGCAGGGATGCCGGGTGACCATCGGCGAGACCTTCGGGATGTCCCAGCGGGGCGGATCGGTGATGAGCCACCTGCGCGTGTCGGCGGAGGCGGTGCGGAGCCCGCAGATTCCGAAGGGGAAAGCGGACCTCATCGTCGCCATCGAGCCGCTGGAAGCGCTCCGGGTGCTGGCCGACTATGGAAACCCCGCCGTCAAGGTCCTGGTGAACATGCGGCCCATCTATCCGGTGGGCGTGATCACGGGTGAGGCCGAATATCCGGAGCCGGAGCGGATCAAAGAGGCCGTGATGTCCCTTTCGGCCGCATCCTACTTTCTCGATGCGACCGGAGAGGCGGTCAGGCTGGGCAACCCCATCCTGGGGAATATCGTGATGATAGGCGCCGCCGCGGGGCTGGGCGAATTGCCGGCCGGGCGCGAGGTCTTTGAGGCCGTCATCCGGGAGGGGATGCCGGGCCCGCGGGTGGAGGCCAACGTCCGCGCCTACGCCATCGGCGAGGCGGCGGTGGCCGGTGCCGCACAGACCGGCCGGTGAGGGCGCGGCAGGGGGCGAGGGCCGACGGTGGTCGGGAGTGATAAACGGTGGAGCGAGCGGAAAAGGAGGAGCAAATGGAAAGATACGTATGCAGCATCTGCGGTTACGTCTATGATCCCGCCCAGGGGGACCCCGATGCCGGAATCCGCAAGGGAACCTCGTTCGAAGACCTTCCCGACGACTGGGTCTGCCCGGTCTGCGGCGCGGCGAAGGAGGAATTCAATCCCGAATAGCGGTCGGCCCGCTGTCGGGGGCGTTTCGATCGGACGCGTGACCGGAAGCGCA
>JBFMBA010000212.1:0-4101 GCA_040755475.1 Thermodesulfobacteriota bacterium | reverse complement strand
GAAGTGGTCAGGATGACGGGAGACTGGGATTCGAGATCCTGGAAGCGGCTCAGATGCCCCCGTCCGACGTCCCCTTGATTGGACGTGACGCGGCAGACATAGTCCGGATGCGCCTTGACGAGATCGGTGTTGAGGTTGCCCAAGGCGCGGCGCATCTCATCGGCATGTTCCTGGTCCACGCAAAAGACGATGGTTTTGGCGAAGCGGTTGGTCTTCTTGAGAAAATTCGCCAGGTGCCGGGCGATGGCCTCGGTGCGCACCCGCAGGGCAACGACCCGTTCGAAATCCCCGGTCTGGTATTCATCGTTGGGGATGGTTCTGCCGTAGCGGTCCAGGTCATCCTGCGACGGCCGCCACCCGGCGGCGTCCCATTCCGTGATGACGCGGTGGACGCGATAGGGCGCCAGAAAGCCGTCATCGATGCCCTGGCGGAGACTGTAAGTATAGATCGGGTTGCCGAAGTAGAGGTAGGTGTCCCGGTTATCCTCTCGCAGGGGGGTGGCCGTCATGCCGAGCTGACAGGCCGGCTCGAACCATGTGAGGATCTCCCGCCAGTTCGAGTCGTCGCGGGCGCTGCCCCGGTGACACTCGTCAACGATGACGAGGTCGAAAAAGTCCCGCGGGAACTCCCGATATAGCCCGGGACGTTTCTCGTCGCGGGCAATGGCCTGGTAAATGGCAAAGTACATCTCCCGCCCGAGGTTCACCACGCCGCCCTCGATCTTCCAGCAGGCGTCTCCGAAGGGGGCGAACATGCCGTCCTTGGGCTGATCGATGAGGATGTTCCGGTCGGCCAGATAGAGGATCTTGGGCCGGCGGTGTTCGCCGGTCCGGTTCCAGCGGGCGTTCCAGAGCTTCCAGCAGATCTGAAAGGCCACGGCCGTCTTGCCCGTACCTGTCGCCATGGTGAGCAGTTGCCGCCTGCGGCCGGTGAGGATTCCCAAGACGGCTCGATTCACGGCAATTTCCTGGTAATACCGCTCGCCCTTCCCGAGCGTATGATTCATGGGCGTGAGCAGACGGGCCGCGGCGCCATCGTCCGCCAATCCGTTTCCCGTCCTGTAACGCGTCCACAGGTCGGCAGGGGTAGGATAGGCTTGAATCAGCGATTCCCTGCCTGTGAAGTAATCGAACTCGATGATCTCAAGGCCGTTGGTTGCATAGGCGAATTTCAGCCCCAGCATCTCGGCGTAATCCTTAGCCTGCTGCATTCCTTCGCCGGCGGTCTTCCAAGCGGCGTTCGACTCGATGACGGCGAGGGGGAAATTTCGCTCGAAACGGAGCAAATAGTCGACGCGGCGGGGAGGCCGGCGGATGAAGCCCTTCCCGGCGGGGATGATGCGCCCATCAGTGATGGATCGCTGTTCGGCGATAGAGTGGGGATCATTGTCCCACCCGGCTGCTTGCAGTTTGGGGACGATGAATTTTCTGGAGGTGTCAGCTTCCGATAGAGGCATGTGGTTTCCCTCTCTTAATGCAGATCATCTGATCGGAATTCTATGTAATAGCAGGACTATAGAGTAAATTGTCTCGCAGGTCAAGGTTATTGCAGATAGACATAATTGTTTCTATTTGAAATTTGGGGACTGGTGGTTTTCGATTCTTGAAATCGCTGTTTTGGGGGTTTTCAGGGGAAGGTAAGCGGAACGTCCCGGGAGAGGCCTATGGGGTTCTCACAGGTCGCCCTTCAGGTAGCGCTCCAGGCGGTCGAGCCCCTCCCGGATGTTTTCCAGGGAATTGGCATAGGAGAAGCGCAGATAACCTTCGCAGTTCGCTCCGAAGTCGATGCCGGGCGTCACGCCCACGTGGGCCCGCTGGAGGATGTCGAAGGCCGTCCGATAGGAGTCCTGAGAGAAAGAACGGATGTTTCCCAGGACGTAGAACGCGCCCGTCGGCTCCACGCAAATGCCGAGCCCCATCTCCCGGAGCCGGCCGATCATGTATTTGCGCCGCTCGTTGTAGATCGACCGCATGCGCGCCACGTCGGGCGCCGCTTCGCGCAGGGCGGCCACCCCCGCCCACTGGACGAAGGCGTTGGGCGAAATGAAGAGGTTCTGCTGGATCTTCTGCATCGGCCGGATGTAGGCGCGCGGCGCGATCAGGTAGCCCAGACGCCAGCCGGTCATGGCGTAGGCCTTCGAAAAGCCGTTCAGGACAAAGGCGTCGTCGGTACATTCCAGGATGCTGCGTTCCCGGTCCTCGTAGACGAGCCCGTGATAGATTTCGTCGGAGATGACCGGGATTCCCAGGGAGGCGATCTGTTCCATCCGTTCCCCGCTCAGGAGGTTCCCGGTCGGGTTGGACGGGGAATTGATGAGGATCGCGCGGGTCTTGGGGGTGATCCGCTCCCGGATGGCCTCGGGGGTGTACTGGAAACCGTCGCACTCGTTCACCGGGACGCGGACGGGCGACCCGTCGAAGAAGCGGATGAAGTTCGGGTAGCAGGCGTAGTGGGGGTCCGAGATGATGACCTCGGCGCCCTTTTCGAGAATGGCCGAAAAGAGGATCATCATGGCCGGGGAGGTGCCCGAGGTGATGAGGACCTGATCGGGGGAGAGGGAGACGCGGTACCGGTCCTGGTAATGCTCGCAGATCGCCTCCCTCAGTTCGATCAGGCCGAGGCTGTGGGTGTAGTGGGTTTTCCCGTCGCGCAGCGCCGCCAGGCAGGCGTCCTTGATACACTGCGGCGTGTCGAAATCCGGCTCGCCCACTTCGAGATGGATGATCTTCTTGCCGTCGCGCTCCATTGCCTGGGCGGCCTCCAGGACATCCATGACGATGAAGGGGGGTATTTCCGAGGCTCTTTTGGCAAGCATGGGTGCTCCCTTGCGTGAGGACCGACGGCCCGGTCGATGGGTCAGGGGGGGCATTCGGCACAGAACGAACGAAACACCTCCGTCGACAGGTAGCGGTCGCCCCGGTCGGGCAGAAGGACCACGACCGTCGAGCCGCGCGGCATGTCCCGGGCGACCTGCCGGGCGCCGCACATGGCCGCCCCGGAGCTGATGCCGCAGAAGAGCCCTTCGCGGATCGAAAGGTCCCGTGTCGTCATGAAGGCATCCTCGTCGGAGCAGCGGATGATGGCGTCCAGCCGCCCGGGGTCGTAAATCCTCGGGACGATGGACTCCTCCATGTTCTTCAGGCCCTGGATGCGATGGTCGAGCGTCGGTTCGACGCCGATGACCCGGACGGCGGGTTTTTTCTCCTTGAAAAACAGGGAGCAACCCATGAGGGTGCCCGTCGTTCCCATGCCGGCCACGAAGGCGTCGATTCCGCCGCCGGTCTGCTGCAGGATCTCCGGTCCGGTCCAGTGGTAATGCGCCATGACATTGTGGGGATTGTCAAACTGGTTGGGCATGAAGTACCCTTCGCCCTCGTGCTCCATGATGTGGTGCGCGCGCCGGATGGCGCCGTCGGTGCGGTCGCTGCCCGGCGTGAGTTCCAGCTCGGCGCCGAGGGCCTGCAGTATGGACCTCCTCTCCGGGCTGACGCAGGTGGGCATGGTGAGCTTGATCTTGTAGCCCATCGCCGCGGCGACGATGGCCATCCCGATGCCCGTGTTGCCCGAGGTGGGCTCCAGGATCGTCTTGCCCGGCACCAGTTTCCCCGACACCACGGCCTCCTTGATCATATAATAGGCGGGGCGATCCTTGACCGAGCCGCCCGGGTTGGCGCCCTCCAGCTTGGCCATGATCCGCACCCCGGTCTTTTTTGAGTCCCACAGATTGATGATCTCCACCAAGGGCGTGTTACCGATCGCATCCAGTACGCTCATGATCCTGTCCCATAACCTCCGGAAGTGACGGATTTCCGACGCGGGAAACCGCTTTTCGTGTGGGGTGAGGGTAAGAAAAGCGGTCGGCGATGTCAAGCGATTTTATGACATCCTTTCTGACACCCCGGGGATGCGGCGACGCCCTCCCCGTTGGCTCACATTGCAATGGAACCGAAGGGATGCCAGAGAGGATGACGAGCAAGGCCCCGTCAAAGTCGGCTGGATGATGGTCCCCGGACGAACCTTTGTGGAATTTTTGGGGTGCCCGTCTCGGCGAGGGAAGCGTCCGCGAAGCGGCCCATTCCCATTGTCTGAGCCCGCAGGGC
>JBFMBA010000211.1:0-2474 GCA_040755475.1 Thermodesulfobacteriota bacterium | reverse complement strand
GGCAGCTCCCTGGGGCCCGTCGTGACCGGCGCCTTCTCCGACCGGTACGGGATACTGGTGGCGCTGAAAATCGCCAGCACGGCGGCGCTGGTCTCCTGCGTGCTCTTTTACCTCGGTTCCCGCTACTATAAACGGGACCTGGAAAAGGTGGAAAGGGTGGCCCTGACGCCGGAACGCTGAGCCCGGCCGAATATGCCGGATTTGAAAGCGAGGTCGAAACACAGCGATGCAGACCGCAGAAGCGGCCGCGGCGCCGCGGGGCGTGCGCCCATGGAACTGAGGACATCGGGACGACTGATCCTCGCCTCCCTCTCACCGCGACGCATGGAGCTCCTCAAGCTGATCGGGCTCGAATTCGAGGTGATGCCCAGCGGAATCGACGAGACCTTCCGCCAGGGGGAGACGCCCCAGGAGCACGTCCTGCGCCTCGCCCAGGAGAAGGCGCTCGCCGTGGCAAACCGGCATGCCGACTGCTGGGTCCTCGGTGCCGATACCACCGTCGTGGCAGACGGGGAGGTCCTGGGCAAGCCCGGATCGGTCGCCCGGGCGAAGGCCATGCTGGCGCTATTGAGCGGGCGGGAGCACGATGTCTACACGGGCTTCAGCATCGCCCGACGGGAACAGGGGCTGCTGCTGCGGGAAGTCGTGGGATCGAAGGTCCTCTTCCGGCAGATGACCGCGCAGGAGATGGCGTGGTACGCCGCCTCGGCGGAGCCTTACGACAAAGCGGGGGGATACGCCGTGCAGGGTTTGGCCGCTCTGTTCATCCGGGAGATCCGCGGCTCCTATACGAACGTGATGGGGCTGCCCCTGTGCGAAGTGGTCGACGCCCTCAAGCGCCTCTCGGCGATCGGGTTTTCCGGAGGCTATCATGAATGTGGCCGGTAACATCCAGCACATCCGGGCCGTCATCGGGGAAGCGGCCCGCAGGTCGGGACGTCCCGAAGGGGCGGTCCGCCTCATGGCGGTCACGAAGACCGTGGATGACGACCGGATCCTCACCGCGATCCGGTCCGGGGTCGAACTCATCGGCGAGAATTACGTCCAGGAGGCGAAACGGAAGCGCGAGCAGCTGGGGACGGCATGCGAATGGCACCTGATCGGTCATCTCCAGACGAACAAGGCCAAGGTCGCCGTGCATCTGTTCGACATGATCCATTCCGTCGACCGGATGGGTCTGGCCGTCGAACTGGACCGGCGCGCCCGGGCGGCCGGGCGGATCATCCCGATCCTGATCGAGGTCAACGTGAGCGGGGAGGAGACCAAAAGCGGGGTCCCGCCGGCGGCAGCCGCCGATCTGGTGCGGCAGATCGCCCCGCTGGAGAACTTGTCCATCCGGGGGCTGATGACGATGCCCCCCTGGTTCGACGACCCGGAAGACGCCCGCCCCTGCTTCCGGACCCTGCGGGAGCTCCGCGACAGGATCGCGGGCGAAGCCATTGCCCGCGTCGAGATGCGCGAGCTTTCCATGGGCATGACCGACGATTACGCGGTCGCCGTCGAGGAGGGGGCCACGATCGTGCGGATCGGCCGCGGGATCTTCGGGGAAAGGCCGGGGTAGACGGCCCACACCGGCGGGACGCGGGCAGCCCCGAAGGCTCCGCCCGGTCAAGCGCGATAACGGAGAAGAGACGATGAACAAACGTGCGTTCTACAAAATCAGCTACGGAATCTATGTGATCACATCCGGCGAAGCGGGGAAGTTCAACGGCCAGATCGCCAACACGGTCTTTCAGGTCACCTCGGAGCCGCCAACCGTGGCGGTGAGCATCAACAAAGCGAACTATACGCACGATTACATCCGTTCAAGCCGGCGGTTCGCCATCTCGATCCTCGACGAGACGACGCCGATGACGATGATCGGCCTGTTCGGCTTCAAATGCGGCCGGGACATTGACAAGCTCGAAGGCGTGCCCTTCCGGACGGGTAAAACCGGAATCCCCATCGTCACCGATCATACGGTCGCCTTCATCGAGGCCGAGGTGATCAACCAGATGGACTGCGGCACGCATACCCTATTCCTGGGCAAGGTGGTGGAGTGCGACATCCTCGACGCCGCCGCCGAGCCGATGACCTACGCCTATTACCACAAGGTCAAGGGCGGAAAGTCGCCGAAGAACGCGCCCACCTACCAGAAGGAGGACGCCCCGCCGTCCGCCCCCCCGGCCGGGAAGGCGGCGCGCTTCACCTGCACGGTCTGCGGCTACGTCTACGACCCGCAACAGGGCGATCCGGAGGGAAAGATCCCGCCGGGAACACGCTTTGAGGACCTCCCGGCGCAGTGGGTCTGCCCCGTATGCGGCGCACACAAAGACAAGTTCCAAAAGGAAGGATGAAGCGATCGATCATGATGAAAAGGAGGATGCACATGGCCCGACTCACACGTCGTCAGATGATTGTCGGCGCCGCCGCAACGGCGTTCGCTGCGGCGGTTCCCTTTGCCGCACCCTCGCCCGTGCGCGCCGTCGCACCCC
>JBFMBA010000210.1:0-6455 GCA_040755475.1 Thermodesulfobacteriota bacterium | reverse complement strand
AGCTTCATCATGACCGTCCGCCGCATCCCTTCCCGCGGCGGCTCGATTCCCGTCCAGAGGCGGATCTGCTCCGCCCCCTGGTGGACAAACATGCCGACGCCGGTGCGGACGTCGCATCCCGCCGCTTCGGCCTCCCTCAGCAGCCTGGTCTTGATCGGGTTGTAGATCATGTCCAGGACCCGTGGAAACCGGGCGGGATGCGGATACGTCAGGGGGGTCCGTTCCGTATCCGGGAACATCCCCAGCGGCGTCGTGTTGATCAGGCAGTCCGCCTCGAGGCTGTCCATCCGGTCCACCGGGACCCAGCGGCAGCCGAAGCGCCGGGCCAGGGCGGCGGCCCGATCGGCCGTCCGGTTGACGACGATGGCTGTCCCGCCCCGCCGAGCCAGCGTGAAGACGGCCGCGCGGGCCGCGCCGCCGGCGCCGAGGATGAGGAACGTCCTGCTTTTGATGCCGATCCATTCCTCCAGATCCCTGGCGAGCCCGGGTCCGTCCGTGTTGTATCCCGAGAGCCTGCCGTCGCGGTTGACGATCGTATTGACCGCCCCGATCGCGGCCGCGTCGGCATCCACCTCATCCAGGCGCGCCACGACCGTTTCCTTCAGAGGGATCGTGACGCTGGCTCCCCGCATGCCCTCTTCGCGGATCCGCCGGACAACCTCCGCCGCGTCGTTCGTCCGGCAGGCGCAGTAGGAGGCGCTGAGCCCCATCTCCGCGAAGGCCGCGCCGTGCATGAGCGGTGAGAGGCTCTGCGCGACGGGATCACCGAAGAGGGCAAACAGGTCGGGCTTGCTGGTCTTCATCAAAAACTCCGCTGAAAATCATTGCAGTCGCGCACATGAAATGGAATCAACTTACCTCGAGGAGCCGGCGGATCTCCCGCATCTGATGGACCGTCAGCTGGCCGGGCGCCGAAGCGGCGTCCGGCTCGAGCGAGGCGTACGCGATCAGGGATCCGAGCAGCGGCGCCGCGATCCGGCTGATCCGTCCGTGCCGCCCCATGCAGAAGGCGATGATTGCCTGATTTCTCTGCCGGGCACTGGGGATGAGCTCCAGAACCCTCAGGCAGTCGGCGGCATCGTCCGCGCGGGTGACGATTTTGACGATCGTGGGGCCGTCGGCCATGCACGCCTCCATCTTTGCCTTCAGCATGGACCGGGAGGGCGTTCCCGAAAAGTCGTGCCAGGAGACGATCAGCTGTCCGGGCCGTCCGGCGAGCGTCTCGCGGAGCCGCGCCTTGAGGGCGGGGTCCGTTGCGCTTTCAATGTCCAGATAGTCGGCGCCCAGGTGCGCCGCTTCGATGAGGCGCCCGACCCGCTCCTCCTCCGTCCCGGTGAATGCCCCTCCCTCCTGCCGGCTCCGGTTCGTGACAATGACCGGGACGGGGCGGGCGCCCAGGAGCCGCTCCATGTCGGCGTCCGGAATGCCGTCAATCCGCAGCTCGACGAGGTCGGCCAGCGCGGCGGCACGCTGCATCCCTGCGATGGCCGCGTCGGTTGTCGCGGCGGAGATGGGAACGCAGATCATCCCGGCTCCTCGCCCCGGGGATAGGATCCCAGGACCTTGATGAAGGCGGTTCGGCCCTCGAGCTCTGCAAGGCATTTCCGCGTCTTTTCTTCGGCCACGTGCCCGGCGAAGTCCGCAAAGAAGAGATACTCCCATATCCGGTCCCGCATGGGGAACGATTCGATGCGCATGAGGTTGATTTCCGCCTCGGCGAAGGGGGTCAGGGCCCGCTGCAGGGCTCCCGGGACATGGGGCGTGCCGAAGAGAATGGAGGTCTTGTCCCGCCCCGTCGCCGCGCCGCCCGTCTTTCCCGCCTTCGACCCGATGACCAGAAACCGGGTCGTGTTGGCGGGGTTGTCCTCGATCCCTTCGGCCAGCAGTTTCAGGCCGTAGGTTTCGGCGGCCAGTCCGCTCGCGACGGCGGCGGCCCGCCGGTCATCCCGCACCCGGCGCGCCGCCCCGGCGGTGCTGTCCACCTCGATCAGGGAAACGCCCGGGAGGTGGGTCCGCAGCCACACCTGGCACTGGGCGAGGGCCTGGGGATGGGAGTAGACTTTGCAGACCGCATCCAGGTCGTCGGTGCCGGCCAGCAGGCAGTGCCGGACCCGAAGGAAAACCTCGGCCCTGATCGAGAGCGGCGTCGAGATCAGGCGGTCCAGCGTGGTCTTGACCGAGCCTTCGGCGGAGTTTTCGACGGGAACGATCCCCCACCTGCCTCTTCCCCGTTCCACCTCGTCGAAGACATCCCGGATCGTGACGGTCGGCATCGCTGCGATCCCCCCGCCGAAATGGGCGAGGGCCGCCTGATGGGAAAAGGAGGCCTCCGGTCCCAGGAAGGCGACGGTGGTCGGCGTCTGGAGGAAGCGCGAAGCCGAGAGGATCTCCCTGAAGATTCCCCGGAGGGCGGCCTCCGAAAGGATCCCGTCGTTGAGCGCCTCCAGATGCCGGTAGACCGTCGACTCGCGGGAGGGGTCGTAGACCTCACGGCCCTCGGCCCGCTTCGTTTTCCCGATCTCCACCGACAGGGCCGCCCGCTCGTTGAGAAGGCGGACGATCTCCCGGTCCGTACTTTCGATTTTCGTTCTGAACTCCTGCAGGATATCTTGGCTCATCGGTGCAATCCTTCCAGCGTTTTTTTCATGAGCGCCTCGGGTACCCCCCCGTTCACGATGGGAATGCCCAGCTTCTTGAGCATGACGAAATGGACGGTCTCTCCCTTTTTCTTCTTGTCCCGCGCCATGCGTGCCACGATCTCCTCCAGAGCCAGGTTCCCGGGGATCCGGTCGGGCAGGCCGACCGCGCGGATCGCCGAAACGATGCGCCGCCGGTCGTCCGCCGGCAGGTAGTGGAGCTGCTCAGAGAGGATCGCCTCGGCCACCATGCCGATGGCCACCGCTTCACCGTGGGAGAGCCCGTATGCGGAGGCCGCCTCCACGGCGTGGCCGACAGTATGGCCAAAGTTCAGGATCCGCCGGACTCCCCGGTCGCACTCGTCGAGCTCCACGATTCCCTTCTTGATGCGGCAGGCGGTCGTGATGATCCGCTCGAGAAAGGCCGCCTCCCGAAGGCCGCCGGCCCCGGCGGCGGCTTCGACCGCATCGAGCAGATCCGGGGCCTCGATGGCCCCGTATTTGATCACCTCGGCAAGACCGCTGCGAAGCTGTGCATCGGGAAGCGTCTCCAGAAAGGCCAGGTCGATGAACACCTCCTTCGGCTGGTGGAAGGTTCCCAGGATATTCTTGCCCGCGTCCGTATCCACGCCCGTCTTTCCCCCGATGCCGCTGTCCACCTGGGCGAGCAGTGTCGTGGGGATCTGGATGAAGGGTATCCCCCGCATGTAGATCGAAGCGGTAAAACCCGTGAGATCGCCTATGACGCCGCCTCCCAGCGCGATCAGTGCGGTGGACCGGTCCGCGCCCAGGGCGATCAGCTTTTCCACCACGGCAAGGACCGTTCCCATGCCCTTTGCGGCTTCGCCGGGGGGCACCGTAATCCGGTCCACGCGCAGGTCCGTGCCTTTCAGCGATTCTTCCACCCGCTGCCCGTGAAGGCTGTCGATCTGGGTATCGGTGATGATGACCACCCGCTGCGCCCAGTTGTTCTTCGCCAGGAACAGGCCCATGCGGTCGAGTATCCGCTCGCCGATATGGATCTCATAGGAGTTGCCCGACTTCCGGTCGATGTTCACTTTCATTCTGTGCATCAGAGCCTCCCGATGCCGTTGCGCATCGTGTCCGACAGGAGAGCGACCTCGTCCATGAGCCGGTAGAACTGCTCCGGTCGGAGCGACTGGGGCCCGTCCACGAGGGCTTTTTCGGGCTCCGGATGGATCTCGATGATGGCGCCGTCGGCCCCGACGGCCACGGCCGCCCGGGTGAGCGGAATGACGTATTTCGAGTGGCCGGAGGCGTGGCTGGGATCGATGATCACCGGTAGATGGCTCAGCTCCTTCAGGACGGGCACCGCGCTGATGTCGAGGGTGTTGCGCGTTGTCGTCTCGAAGGTGCGGATCCCCCGTTCGCAGAGGATGACCTGTTCGTTGCCCCCGGAGAGAATGTATTCCGCCGACATGAGCAGCTCGTCGATCGTGGTCATCAACCCCCGCTTCAGGAGAATGGGCTTGCGGCAGTGGCCGACTTTCTTGAGGAGGGCGAAGTTCTGGATGTTCCGTGCGCCGATCTGAAGGATGTCGCTGTACTCTTCCACCAGGTCCACATCGGTCGTGTTCATGACCTCCGTCACGACCGGCATCCCCACCTTTTCGCCGACCTTCTTGAGGAGCTTGAGCCCCTCATCCTCGAGTCCCTGGAAGCTGTAGGGCGAGGTCCTGGGCTTGAAGGCACCGCCCCGGAGGATCTTGGCGCCCGCCTTTTTGGCGATATAGCCGGATTCCATGAGCTGCTCCTCGCTCTCCACGGAGCAGGGACCGGCCATGACGGTGAAATCGCCCCCGCCGACCAGCACCTCGCCGATCCGGATGACCGTGCTTTCCTCCCGAAACTCGCGGCCCGCGAGCTTGTAGGGTTTGAGGATCGGGACGCACTTGTCCACGCCGGGGAGGAACGCCGCCGCCTTCAACTGGGGCCTGCCTCTGTCGTCGCCGATGGCGCCGATGAGTGTCCTTTCCACGCCCTGGGAAATGTGGGGTACGAAGCCCACGGACGTGACCCAGTCGACCACCTGGTCAATCTGCTCCTGTGTGACATTTTTTTTCATCAGGATAATCATGGTGCACCTCGTTAAAAAATAATGGCCGTGGTGTTCGAGGCGCTGTCACCACGGCCATAAAAAAAGCCATGGTCAGCGCCTCTTCGGTCTGTCCATGGCTTAGTTGATCGGGTTGTCCGGTTTCCTTTACGTCCTCCTAAGCAGCGGGCAGACCTGTGCAAAAAAGTAATAAAACCAAAACCAGCTGGCGTCGTACCTTTTTGCAGTCATTGTGCTTCCGCCCACGTTCAGCGCTCCTCAAAAGTTAGGCCGCATACAAACACATCTCCGGAGGGTTGTCAAGAGAAAAATAGGGGGCCCGATTGTTCCTTGTTTTTTTGGGGAAATGCAGTAGGATTCCCCACGTCAGAGATAACCGGAGGGGTGGCCGGCGGTTCCTGCGGAGCAGGACCGGTCGCCCCGCACCGGGAAAGGCGCTTTGACGATAGGGAGGACCGATGTTGCATTCCGCCATTCAGGACGTCCAACCGTACGACGGCCGGCTGCCGATCGCGATGCTTCCTGCGACGGCGTGCGGTTGGACGATGCCGATGCATGCGGGGGATATGGGCCGCCACGTCCCGGCGGCCACCCCCGGCAGTGATGGGAGCTGCGCGAGAAGACCCGTCGTGATCAGTGGCGGATGGATGCAAGTGATGCCCGGATGGCCCGCGCCGCACCCGTCTGTCCACATCGCGGCGGGGGATGCCGGGAAAGTCACGGGGAAAGCGACAGAGGCGGGCGGGGCGTGGCACCCCGTCTCACACATGGACAGCGGGGCCAGACGCGCAGGCATGACGGTGCCCCTTTCCGGCAACCGGCCTGCGCCGGAGCTCGAATCATGAAGGATCAATGGCCGGCCCGGCCTGCTCCGGGTCCCAGCGGGATCTTTTACGGATGGTGGATTCTCCTGGCCTGCTTCCTCATCAGCATCATTACCGGGGCCGTCACCTTCTTCGGGTTCACCGCGTTCTTCGATCCCCTTGTCAGGGAATTCGGCTGGAGCCATACCCAGGTCTCCTTTGCCCTGAGTCTCCGGGGCATCGAGATGAGCCTGCTTTCCCCCCTGGTCGGCTTTCTCGTCGACCGCCTGGGTTCGCGGCGGCTCGCCCTGTGGGGAGTCATCACGATCGGCATCGGTTTCATCATGCTCAGCTTCACCCGGACGCTCTGGATGTTCTATGCGAGCATCATCCTGATCGCCTTCGGGGGGGGTGGCTGCACGGGCGTCGTCCTGATGCATGTCATCACCAACTGGTTCCAGTCCAAGGTGGGTCTGGCTCTGGGGATCCTGACCTCGGGCTTCGGCGCCAGCGGTTTCCTGATTCCCGTCATCGTCTGGCTGATCGATGCATTCGGGTGGCGATCGGCGGTGGTCATCCTCGGTGCCGGGACATGGCTGATCGGGATTCCCCTCGTGTTTGTCATCCGCAATACCCCCGAGGAATACGGCCTCCGCCCCGACGGCCGAAAAACGGACCTGCAACCCGCTCCAAAAAAGGACAAGGTCGAGGCGGGGGCGGGCCGTATACGCATTGCCCATGTGATCCGGAATCGGGCGTTTCTTTTCCTTGCCCTGAGCGAGGCGATCCGGATGATGGTGGTGGCCGCCGTCATCACCCACATCATGCCTTACCTGAATGTTCTGCAGATCCCCCGGGCAACGGCGGGTATGATCGCCGCCGGTCTGTCGGTGATCAGCATACTGGGGCGCCTCGGTTTTGGCTGGCTTGCCGATTTTT
>JBFMBA010000209.1:0-11016 GCA_040755475.1 Thermodesulfobacteriota bacterium | reverse complement strand
GCACCCCTGCCGGGCTCACAGGACCGCCCGCATCGAACGGGCCAGGCATCCTCGTTATCCATCATTCCGGCGGCAGAAAATCAACCCCTGTCGCCTGTGCCGCCATGAGCCAGCGGTGGGCCGCCCTTGAGCTGTCTCTCTCCCCGGGGCATTCAGGGACCCTGCTATTTGACGGGCGGGAATATGACGAAGTGGGCCCGTCTGTTTTTTGCCCAGGCGGCTTCGTTATGTCCCTTGTCCAGGGGCATTTCCTTCCCGTAGCTGATCGTTTTGATTCTTTCCTTTGCGATCCCCAGGTCCACAAGGTATTTTGCCGCCTCCATGGCGCGCTTCTCGCCGAGGGCCAGGTTGTATTCCACGGTCCCCCGCTCGTCGCAATGGCCTTCCACCACGAGCTTGTAGTCGGAATACTTTAAATAGGCCGGCGCGGCCGCCTTGAGTGTGGACTGGGCGAGCGGCTTGAGGTTGTACTTGTCAAAGTCAAAATGGATATCGGGAATCTGAAGTTCCTTCAGAATCGCCGCCGCCTTTGCGGCCACCTCTTTCTTGGTCTTCTCGGCCGCCGCCTTGTCGGCCGCCGCCTTGGCCGCCGCCTTGGCCGCCGCTGCCGCCTTGGCCGCGGCTTCCCTTTCCGCCGCTTCCCTTGCAGCCTTCTCGCGCAGTTCCTTTTCACGGAGGGCCTTCTCACGCAGCGCCCTTTCCCTCGCCGCCTGTTCCTCCTTGGAAAGCGCGTCAGGCCCGACTCCCGGCTTCTTATCCTGGGACATCACTGCTGTTTCCTTCAGTCCGGCCTTCTTGGCGCAGCCTGCGAGGAACGTGACCGAGAGAGACAAAACCAGAGCGATCAACCCTACCCACAACAAGCTTCTTTTCATCACGATTCTCCTTTCTTGGATCAACAGTGTTTAGTGGCTCAATCCATAACTTCTCATGTTTAAACCACTACTGCCGATAAAAATCAACCGAAAATTCGGTTTTTTATTTCCGTTCATCCTGTGGCGCCTTGCCATTCTCACCCCTCGGCCCACCGCCAGGCCCGCGGAACGGGGCTTTCGGCCGGCAAGGCGACGATCTGGTCCGGGACCGCGGCACTGGCCTCCTGTCAGCGAAGTCGGGGGGACCAGAAGGGGCTCTGGCAGTGGTCGTTCGCCTGATGCAGCACCCGCACGTGGTGACCTCCCGCGTTCATGATCTCGATCCGGCTGCGGCCGAACCCCCGTACGCTGTAAACGAGATACCGCCCATCCGGCGACCAGGAGGGGGATTCATGCCCGCCCCCCGCGAAGGTCATCTGCCGGGGGAGCCCCCCCGCCTCATCGATGACAAAGATCTGGAACTGGCCGCCCACGGATCCCTCGTAGGCGATCTTCCTGCCCTTGGGCGACCAGGCGGGCGAGGTATTGTAATTCCCCTCCATGGTCAGCCGCCTCACACCGCCGCCGTCGGCATCCATGATGTAGATCTGGGGGGAGCCGTTGCGGTTCGACACGAAGGCGATTTGCTTCTCGTCGGGGGAACGGACGGGAGACACATTGATCGAGGAATCGTGGGTGAGGCGCTTGAGCAGCCTGTTTCCCACGTTGATGTCGTAGATCGCCGCGGCCCCCTCCCGGCTCAGCGACGCAAGGAGCCTCGTTCCATCCCGGGACCAGGACCCGGGAAGGTTCAACCCCGGATAGCTGGCCAGCTTCTGTGTCCTTCCGGTCTCCAGATCCTGGATATAGATATCCGGATTTCCGTCCCTGTAAGAGGTGAAGGCCAGTCGCCTGCCGTCGTGAGACCATCGCGGCGAAAGGGTCAGGGATTTGTAATCGGTGACGCGGCGCAGGTCCGTGCCGTCGAAACCGATCGTATGGAGTTCGGCGCCGGACCCCCCCTTTATCACGAAGGCGATCCGGGTGTCGAACAGACCGGGCTCCCCCGTCAGGGCATGGATCAACTCATCGGCAAATTGCCTGACGATGCGCCCCCGGTCATCGGGCTTGCCGTAATAGCGCTTCCCGACAATCAGCTCTCCTTTCGTGACGTCAAAAAGTCGGAATTCCGTCACGAGTTCCCGGTCGCTCATCTGGAAACCGCCCTTCACCAGATATTCGGCGCCGATCGTCGACCAGTCCCCGAACCGGGTTCCCTCCTCCGTGATGCCCGCCTTGTTCGGGTCTTCCAGGAACGCCTTCCGGTCGATGACGTTGAAATATCCCGTGAGCAGCAGATCCCGGGAGAGGGAATCGGCAAACCAGACGGGCAGATCGCTCCTGCCGGCATCGGACCGCAGGGCTTTGAAATCGGCGATGGCGATAGGAAGCCTTTGAAAGGCGGGAGAATCGATGTCAATATACACTTTCCCGTCCGCCGGTCCGCCATGAAACAGACTTGCCCAAAAAAAACCGGCGGTTACCAGGAGTTTCCATTTCATCATAGAGCGCTCTCTCCCCTCTTGCTGCCCCATTATATCACGATTTCAAATCCGACGAATGAAAACGTATCCCTACCTGGATGCTGGTGTCTCCGATCGCCGCCGGCAGGGGGGGAAAGGGGCTTGCCTTTCGGATCGCTTTCATGGCGGATTCGTCGAAAAAACGGTTTCCGGACCGCTTCTCAAAAGTCAACTCGGTCACCGCACCGCTGCGCAGGATCGTGACATCGATCACCGCTTCGAGCACCTCCCCCGGCGAGTGCGAGACGAATGCCCAGCTTCCCTTGATGCGGGACCAGATCAGCGCATAGTAGGCGTGCATCCGGGTGCCCGCCTCACCGTCGCCGGGCTGCGCCGCGGCCGCGGCTGGTCTGTCCGATGGGGCCGCCGACGGGACTGCCCTTTCGGCCGGGGCCCGCTCCGGCGGGGCCTTGGCCTGGGGCCGCCTGACCGGTTCCTCGACGGCGGTCGCTTTTTTCCGGATCTCCTCCATCGCCTTTTCAATGTCGGGATCCTTCTTCTTCCGGGGCTCCAGGGTCCGGATCGGGATGGACTTGTCGGGTTCCGCCACCGTCTGTTTCTTCATCACCGTGTCACGGCGGTCCGCCGCCAGCAGCTCCTTGGCCGGCGCCGGTGCGGCCTTCTGCTGCACGACTTTTCCGGAAAAATTCACCAGGGAAACGGTGTAGACCGGTCCGAAGGTGAGTTTCGGCGAGGGGAAGGAAGGGGAAAAATAGAGAAGCAACAGGACCGCGGTATGGAATACGAGCGAAATCATGATCATTCCGCTCAGCCGACGTCTTTCGTCCCTGTCGCCGACTTCCCTGTCAGACATCACCTGGATCCCTCGGGCGGCTCGGTGATCATCCCCAGCTTGTCGACGCCGGCCTTTCTCACCTCGGCCATCACCTCGACAACGAACCCGTAGGGGACGTTTCTGTCGGCCCGCAGATAGAGTTCACGATCGATACGGGATGCGAAGATGTGTTCCAGCTTCGTTCTGAGTCCTGCAAGCGGCATTTGGGTCTTGTTCAGGTAAATCTCCTTCGCGGCGCTGATGGTGAGCACCAGTTTCTCTTCCGCCACATCCACCGCCTTGGCCCTGACGCGGGGAAGATTGACGTCGATTCCCATCTGCATCATGGGCGCCGTGACCATGAAGATGATGAGCAGGACCAGCATCACGTCGACCAGGGGCGTGACGTTGATTTCGGCCATCAGCCTGTCATCAGCAGGCGCTCTGCGTCTCAACCGTTGCATCCCCTCTCATTTCCTTAAATAGTGCCGCTCGACGATGTTGAGCATTTCCAGGACGAAATGGTCCATGTCGAGAGACAGGTTCTTGATCCGGTTCAGGAAGTAATTGTAGAAGATGACAGCCGGGATGGCGGCGGCAAGACCCGCCGCGGTTGCGACCAGCGCCTCCGAAATGCCCGGCGCCACGACGGCGAGGGTAGCCGATCCCCGTGCGCCGATCCCCTTGAAGGTATCCATGATCCCCCAGACGGTTCCGAACAGGCCGATAAAGGGGCTGGCGCTCCCTGTGGTCGCCAGGAACCCGAGGGTTGACTCCATTTTCGCCGTTTCCGCCCCGCAGGCCCTGTGCATGGCCCGCTCCACGTTGTCGATATCGGCGATCTCCAGGCCCGAGGCGCCGCTATCGGCGGGATCCTTCCCTGGCGGATTGCCCCGCACCGATCGTGTGAGCTTTGCCAGCTCGATATACCCCGCCCGGAACACCTCCGCCAGCGTCGAGTCCCGGAACCGCTTGGCCTCGGGCAGGATGTCCGAAAGTTTCGTACTCTTCATGTAGGCATTCATGAAGAGATCGTTCTCCTGCACGATCTTCCGGATATTGAAATATTTCATGAGGATGATGGCCCAGGAGACGACGGAAAAAATCAGCAGGGCCAGCAGGACGAATTTAACGACGAATCCGGCATGGAGTACCATGTCCAACAGACTGGCATTGAAGGTTCCCCCCAGGCTCGTAGCAACAATGGGTGCAGCATCTTTCACGGGCACTCTCCTCGCATGCGAAATGCAAATGACGACAATTACACATAATGGAAAAGACCGGTCCTGTCAAGGCTCCCTGAGCCCGGCGCTCCGGCCTGCAAAAACATATCACAGGGATTCCGGCGTAAAAGCAACCACATCCCCGATCGCTGCCCGGTCCGTCAGGATCATCGCCAGGCGGTCCACCCCCAGGGCGATGCCTGCCGAAGGCGGCATGCCGGACAGGGCATCGAGAAAGCGCTCGGGCAGGGGCGTGGCGGGGCCCTTTCGAATGCGCCGGTCGAGAATCGCCTTTTCGAACCGCCGTCGCTGCTCCGCCGCATCGGTCAGCTCGGAGAAGGCGTTGGCCAGCTCGACTCCGGCGGCATAAAGCTCGAAACGCTCGGCAACCCCGGGGGTGACCGCACTCACCCGCGCCAGCGCCCCCAGCTCCGCCGGATATTCATAGAGAAAAACAGGCCGTTCCATGCCGAGGTGCGGTTCGATCCGGCAGACCATGGTCTGGTCGAAGCAATCGTCCTGCAGGGCCTCGTCGACGCTGATCCCGGCGTATCTGGCGAAGGCGTCCCGAACGGTCATCCGCTCCCAGGGAGGCGACAGGCAGATTCTCCGCCCCTGCCAGCGGACGGTGTCACCCAGGCCGAGCTCGCCCGCAACATGGGTCATCAGGCTTTCGCAGTCCTCCATGAGCGCGTAGTAATCGGTTCCCGCCCGGTACCACTCGAGCATGGTGAACTCCGGCAGGTGGAAATCGCCCCGTTCGCCGGCGCGGAAGCACTTGCAGATCTGGAACAGTTTCGGATAGCCCGCCGCCAGAAGTCTCTTCATGCAGAGCTCCGGGGAGGTCTGGAGAAACCAGTCGCCCGAGGCGACGGCATCGATGTGGGTTTCGGGCGCAGGCGCCGGAATCCGCAGGGGTGTTTCACACTCCAGGAAATCCCGATCCTCGAAAAACCGGCGGATCGAACGGATCATCGACGCCCGGACTTTCAGGGTTCGCGCTTTGCCGGCCAGCCTCCAGTCTTCGTCCACACCCCTCCGGATACACCTGTCATCCCTTGATGACTCCGCAAAAAGGCCGCAGGCTTCATCCCTTGACCCGCGTCAGATACTCCCCGCTGCGGGTGTCGATCCGGATCTTTTCCCCCTCCTCGATGAAGGGCGGCACCTGGAGCTGGTAACCCGTCTGCACGGTCACCGGTTTCGTGTTCCCCGACACGGAATCCCCCTTGGCCCAGGGTTCCGCCTTGGTCACCACGACATCGATGAAATTGGGCAGGCTGATCCCCAGGGGGCGATCCTCGAAAAAGAGGATCTCCACCTCGATGTTGTCCAGCAGGAAATGCCTCGCATCACCGACCTGATCCTCGGCGAGAAATACCTGTTCGTAACTCTGGTTGTCCATGAAGCAGTACTTGCCCTCTTCGTGGTAGAGGTACTGCATCTTTTTCTCCTGCAGATCGGCCGGTTCGAAGATGTCGACGGAACGGAAGGTACGCTCGAACTGGCTGCCGTTGACCATGTTCTTCAGCTTGCAGCGGTAGAGGGCCTGCCCCTTGCCCGGTTTGACGAAGTTGAACTCGGTGACGATATACGGATCGTTGTCGATCTTGATTCGCAGTCCTTTTCTCAGATCACTGGCAGTATACATATGCTTTCCTTCCCTTTTTTGTTAGAACAGCCGCAGACCGCCTCCTTTGCCCTCCCCCTTCACGGGAAAGGGGAATGACCCGCGCATCTTTCCGGACGTTTCTAATCCATCCGGTCCCGCTTGTCAAAAGAATGTTGTTCATTCCCGGCCTCTCCGCGGGCAGAGCCCATGACGTGCCCGAGGGGAACCTTTCCGCCGTCGCCGGGTAAGTCCAGCACGTAGCGGGGGAGGCAGAGCCCGGAGATGCCGCGCCTGAGCTGCTCCATGATCGTGACGCCTTCCCCGACCCCAACCCGGAAATGGCCCGTCCCGCGGACCGGGTCGCAGTGGAACAGGTAGTAGGGCCGGACCGAGATCCGCTCCAGACCGATGAGCAGATCCCGCATCGTCCCCACATCGTCATTGACCCCCCGGAGCAGGACCGACTGGTTGGAAACGGGAATGCCCGCCATGAGAAGCTGCTCGCAGGCGCGGCTCGATTCCGGCGTGATCTCCCGGACATGGTTGAACTGCGTGTTGAACCACAACGGTCTGTGGCGCTTGAGCACGGCGCAGAGCGCCGCAGTGACGCGCATGGGCAGGGTAACCGGCGCACGGCTGCCGATGCGCAGAACCTCCACATGGGGAATCGCCCGCAGGGCGCCCAGCAGCCCGTCCAGGAGGCCGTCGGGAAGCAGGAGCGGATCACCGCCGGAGATGATCACCTCCCGGAGGGAAGGCGTCCGCGCCACATAATCGATCATCGGCTGCAGCCCCTGTCCCGGTCCGCGGGGGCTTTCGCGGCACCATATCCGCTTCCGGTTGCAGTGCCTGCAATAGACGGCACAGGCCCCGGTGACGACAAACAGGCAGCGGTCGGGGTAACGGTGTATCAGCCCCGGAACCGGCATCGCCTGCTCCTCGCCCAGGGGATCGTCCGATTCCCCCGGGGAGGGGTCGAGCTCGCGCAGGTCGGGAAAACACTGCCGGCGCAGCGGGTCATCCGGCCCTGCTCCATGGGCGAGCGACAGATAGTAAGGCGTCACCGCCAGGGGATAGAGGCGGGTCACCGGTCCGCAAGCCGCGAGCGACGATGCGGGCTGCCCGAGCGCCGAAGCGAGTCCGTCGAGCGAACGGATCCGGTGCCCGATCTGCCACTCCCAGTCGTCCCACCGGTCCCGGCTGACTCCGTTCCAGGGTCCCCTGCCGGCCCCGCACACGGGGGAAAAGGTTTCCGCCGGCCCGCCGGGCTTCCGGGGCGCAGACCGGCCCTCCCGTTTCCCATCGCATCCCCGCACCCTGCCTGCGCAACCGGGTCTGCGGGTTTCCGTCTCCGTCCTGCTTATCATACAAAAGTCGTACCACCAGTCCGGGGGCCTTGCAAGAAATGATTTGCTTTCTCCCCTTCAATCCGATATCCTGATGACAACAGGCCAATAGCCACGGGCGGGACCATCGCACTCCCGACCGACCCTGAAACGGGGCCTGGTTCGAACCATCCCGCCCCATCCGGAAAATCTTCCGCACGCCCTCGCCAGGCGGTTATATCCAACAAGAAGGGAGATGATCTGATGCACACCTTATCACAGGAAGAAATGAAGATACTCATCGACCAGCACAAGGGGCCCTGCGTCTCCGTGTTCATGCCCACCTTTCGCGCCGGCACGGAAAGCCAGCAGAATCAGATCCGGTTCAGAAATCTTCTGCGCGGCGCGGAGGAGAAACTGCTGGCCGCCGGCCTGCGGTCGCAGGAGATCAAAGCGCTGCTTGAACCCGCTCAGGCGCTGCCCGGAAACGTCCTGTTCTGGAGACGGCAGAGCGACGGGCTGGCGCTATTTCTATGCGCCGGTCTGTTCCGCTGCTTCTGCCTCCCCGAGCCGTTCGATGAACTGATCGTCGTCGCCGACCGTTTTCACGTCCGGCCGCTCATGCCGGTACTGAGAAATGACCGGAGGTTCTATATCCTGGCCCTCAGCCAGAAAGAGGTCCGGCTCCTGCAATGCACCGGCCAGGGCGTCACCGACATCGAGCTGGAGACGCTGCCCAAAAGCCTCGACGAGGCGCTGCAGTACGACGCCCTCGAACGGCAGATCCGCTTCCGTGCCGGCGCCGCCAGCGGCGGGAGCGGCGCACAAATGGTTTCCGGACACGGAGGCGTCGATGAGGATACGAAAGACAATCTCCTGAAGTATTTCCGGCTGATCGACCGGGCCCTTCGCGACCGCCTCAAGGACGAACAGGCGCCGCTCGTTCTGGCCGGGGTGGATTATCTGTTTCCCATCTACCGCGAGGCCAACACCTTTCCCCATCTGATCGATGAGGGGATCCCGGGCAACCCCAGAGGAATCAATGCGGACCTGCTCTACCAATCGGCACTGAAAATCCTCGGCCCCACTTTACTGAAGGCCGAACAGGACGCCATTGCCCAGTACCGGCAGTCCTCGGGAACCGGTCTGACCTCTGCCGACATCCGGGAAATTGTCCCGGAGGCTTCCCACGGGCGGGTCGGCATGCTCTTCATCGCCGCCGGGAGCCAGCATTGGGGAACCTACCACAGGGAGAGCGGCGCCGTAGAGGAGCACCCGAAGCCCGAGCCCGACCATGAAGACCTGCTCGAGATCGCCGCGATCCAGACCTATCTCAATGGCGGATCGGTCTTCATCCTGCCCCCGAAAAAAATGCCGGAGCCCGAAGACCTGGTCGCCCTGTTCCGCTACTGATGGCGGGACGCTGCTCAGGAGGCGCGGGAGTCCCCGGAAAATTTCCCATGCTTGCGTCAGGAACAGGATTTCCAGGCGGAGCGCGGCAGGTCGGGGGTCTTCATCCCCCCTCTGCCCCCCCGGGGGGCGTCCGGTCCGGAGGCGCGGCAGGATCCTCCGTTTGTGCAGCACGGGATGCCCGCCCCTTGTAGATGAACCGGTCGAACAACCGATGGTAGGGCGTCCAGTGCGACTCCTCGTCCCGCGCCTCCCGGATCGTCTCCTGGAAGGCGTTCACCTTGGCGTCCAGGTCGTCCATGAAGTGAACGATCAGGGCCTCGAGCGTTTTGGGCCGCTTGGGCGAACCGTACTCGAGAATCCCGTGGTGGCTCAGGATCAGGTGACGGAGTTCCATGGCGATCTGCTCGGGAAAGTCGGGGATGGCCGAGATTTTCCGGTCGACCATCTCCACGCCCATGACGATATGACCGATCAGCCGCCCCTCGTCGCTGTACTCCACGATCCGCTCATAGGAGAATTCGTAAATCTTCCCGATGTCATGAAGGATTCCCCCGGTAATGAGCAAATCCCGGTCGATCCCTTCGTAGTGGCCCGCGGCCAGATCGAGGAGACGGACAACGGACAGGGTATGCTCCAGAAGGCCCCCGATGTAGACGTGGTGAAACCCCTTGGCCGCCGGCGCCCTCCGGAAGAGCGCTGCCAGCGTCTCGTCCTCGAAGAATGACCGCAGAAGCCGGGAAAGGCAGGGCGTTTTCACCTGGTCCACATAACCGAGGACATCGGCATACATCCGGGCCAGATCGCCTCTGGCGACAGGGAAATAGTCGGCCAGTTCGACCTCGTCCTCTTCCACCCTGGCCAGTTCGATGATGGAAAGCTGGATGGCATTCTTGAAGCTGAGCGCCCGGGCCTGGACACGGACCAGGTCCCCCTTCCTGAAGGCCTTCTCCCAGGCCAGCGCGTTTTCCCAGATCTTCCCGTCCACATCCCCGGTGCGGTCCCGCAGGCGCAGGTTCAGATAGGGGGCGCCCTTCTGGGAATAGGCGAGGGTTTTCTCCGCCGCCAGAAAGACCTCGTTCACCTTGTCGCCCGTCCGGATATCCTTCACATAGATCGATTTTGGCTTCAAACGCTCACCCGCCTCTCGCGAAATGCAATGCCGTTACCATGCATGAACACCGTGATTCAATTTTCCTGTCTTTCCCGAAGGATCCGGTATTCGCCCGTCCGGACGGTCAGTTTCGTCATATCGAAATACTCCATCAGCGGGATGATGAATTTTCGCGTCAGGCCGGTCAGCTCCCTGAAGCTCGCCGGCGTGGCCCTGCCGTCCCTGATCAGCAGCGTGCGGTACTCCTCCCGGAGGCGGGCCAGGGCATCCCTGTGGAAGTTCAGATCCTCGCTGATCCTGAAAAGATCCCCCTCGCGGGTCATCACCCCGATGAGATTGACGATCTCCTTTTTCCGGTCGGGAAACCGCTCGAGGATCTCCTTGACCGTGGGAGGCGCCAGCCCCCCCTCGCGGTACAGTCCGTCGATCTTCTCCCGCAGGTCGCCCATCTCCCCCTGCAGTAGGACACGATGGCCCGTCAGGCGGATCGTTTCCCGCTCGGCGATCAGATCCCCCTTCTTTTCCAGATCCCGCAGCGCCATGCCGAAGATCTTCGGATCGACCCCGTCGCCCTTTCCCAGCCTGGTCCTGAGCTCCTCCCGGGAAAGGCCCTCCTTCAGGGGATGGTGCCGGTGGTAATCCCCGAGCCCGGTGATGATCTCCTCCTGCAGACCGGCATACACCGGCCCGGACAGGACCCGCATCTCTTCACGGTCCACAAGGATCGCTTCCCTGTGGGAAAAGAGCCGCTCCAGCAGCCTGCGGAGCTCGCTGCGGCGAATCCCCGTGCGCAGCATGAGCCGGGATTCGTTGATCCCGTCCAGACCGGCCCTCTTCATGACGACGGACACCTTCTGCTGACCGTCTCCCGACGCAAGATTCCGGCATTCCTCCAGAACACCCTCGGCGAACCGCTTGTGCTTCGCGCCCAGGGGATCGAGGACCACCCCTCCCCCGATCGTCGTGACGGGTGAATATCCCCGGACCACGAACCGGTCGCCGGCCACGGCCGCCAGCGGGGTTTCCAGTAGGAGCTGGGCGAAGCACTCAGCACCCGGTTCGAGCTCCTCCCGGTCCAGAAGGATCAGCCTGGCGATCGCCTCGCTGGTTCCCGTGTGAA
>JBFMBA010000208.1:0-5334 GCA_040755475.1 Thermodesulfobacteriota bacterium | reverse complement strand
TATGTCGCCCTTTGCCGCCTGCACGTCGGCAACCGATCACAATCCCGCGCGATCGATGAGAACCATCGCGACCACCAGAATGACGGACAGGGGGAGGATCACCGCCCAATCACCGACCCGCAGAAGCTGCGGCAGGGTCATATCCCCGAAATCACCCTTTTTCAGAACCCCGTCCTTCAACCCGGGATACCAGGCAGCCAGCAGTCCGGAACCGATCAGTATCCCCGGCAGTCCGCCGATGATGGCGTCCAGATACCCGTTGCCGATGGCGCCCGCGATCGTTCCCGGGCAATACCCGAGGACGGCAAAGCCCAGACCGAAGAGCAGCCCGCCGACGGCGTTCATCCCCCAGGAACCCGATTTCGGTTTTAACCGGACCCATCCGAGGCCCTTCATCAGGTGGAGACCGATCGATCCGGTCACCACGGCGGAGAGCATGATCTTCAGTACGGTGAAATCCTCCAGCAGGAGCTGTCCGATGATCACGTCATACTTCGTCACGCCGCCCTTCTGAAGCAGGAACCCAAAAACGACGCCGAAGAAAAACCCTGCCGGCAGCGTTGCCTTTTCCCCGTTCATCTCCCCCTCTCACTCCCCGATCCGGTAAATGCAAAGGGCGGCGGACACCCCGCCCACAAAAAAGCAGATCGCCGCGATCCAGCTCGACACCGCCAGCTGCATCGTCCCGCTGATACCGTGGCCGCTGGTGCAACCGCCGGCCCATCGCGAACCGACGCCCAGGAGGATCCCGCCGAGAAGGGAGACGGCTATACGGACGAGCCGGTCGGCGCCGAAGGCGGTCTCCCATCGGGCGGGGATCCACAGCCATTGGAAATCACCGGACAGCTTCGAAGACAGGAACGCACCGACCACCATCCCCGCAACCAGCATCCACTGCCAGTCCACAACCGGCTTGAACTCCTGGTAATAGAGCTTTTTTTCAACGGCGTCGCCCCGGACGAGCCGCTCGATCATGCCTGCGGACCGGGCAAAGGAAGTCGAGCAGCCCAGAGCCCGGCCGGAAACGAAAAAGGTGAACCAGCTCAGGACGCCGATACCTGCGCCGACGATGTAAGGCGACCAGCGAACTTCCATGAATGCATCCATAAGATCCTCTCCTGCCGGACTTTCGATCAGGCGCCGCCGAACCTCGAACCGTGCGGATTTTCGCAGACCGAGCATGTCTTGGTGTATCCCGCGGCGCTGTACCCCGTCATGCCGCCCGCCACATTGTACACCTCCTCAAAACCATAGGACTTGAGCATGCTGGCCGCCAGGCTGCTGCGATTCCCCGAGCTGCAGATCAGAGCCACGGGCTTTTGAGGATCCAGCTCCCGGTGACGGGTGCGAAGATCGGGAGCCTGGATGTTCACGGCCCCCTCGATGTGATTTTCGCCGAACTCGGAAGGGGCGCGGACATCCACCAGCACCAGGCCGGCGGTCCCGGTGATCCTCTCGTGCAGCGCTTCGGCGGAGAGCAGGCATATGCCGGACACCCGCTTCCCCGCATTGACCCAGTCCACCATGCCGCCGTCGAGGCAGCCCGCGATCCGATCGACGCCCACCCGGCGCGCCCACCGGACGGCTTCGATGACATCGCCGTACCGGTCGGCCACCAGAAGGATATCCCTGTCCCCGGGCAGGACCCATCCCGCAAAGGTGGGGAAATTGCCGTTGAGGTCCAGATGCCAGGCCCCCGGGATGTGCGATCCGGCAAAAGCGCTGTAACTGCGGATGTCGAGCACGACGGCCGGATCCAGCATGCGCATTTCGAACCGGGCGGGACTGAGCTCCTCGACCTCCGGGAGCGCGGAGAGAAGAACCGGCCCCTCACGGTTGATGTCGCTGCAGCGGCCGAAATGGTCCGGGACCGGGGGCATATGGGAGGTGAGCGACCGAACGAATTCCGATCGGTCGCGAATCTGCAGCGCGGCGTTGTGGCGGCGCTCGTAGCCGACGGTCGAGAGCCGCTTGTCCCCCATGGCGCGGCCGCAAAGGGATCCGGCCCCATGGGCCGGATAGATCTCGCAGTAATCGGGGAGGGCAAGCAGTTTTTCATGAAGGCTGTCATGGAGCCTTTCGGCAAGTTCCGACGCCCTGTCGGGGAAAAGATCCGGCCGCCCCACATCACCGACGAACAGGGTGTCGCCCACGAAGGCGCCGACCGGGCTGGCGCCGCGGGCAGTGTCCGTCACCACGTAACTGAGGTGTTCCGGCGTGTGTCCCGGCGTTTCCAGGACGTCGAGAACCATATCCTCTATCGTGATCCTGCTTCCCTCCGCGAGGGGGACATGCTCGAATCGGCACCGGGCGGATGCCGCGACGTGGATCTGCGCTCCGGTCTTCCCCGCCAGTTCCAGGTGACCGGAGATGAAATCGGCATGGAGATGGGTCTGGAGGATGTGGGTGATCTTCACGCCCAGTGAACGGGCCTCGTCGATGTAGATCTCCGTATCGCGACGGGGATCGACCACGGCGCATGTCTCTTTCCCGGCCAGGATGTAGGAGGCGTGGGATATTTTTTCAAGAAAGAACGGTTTCAACAGCATAGGCTCCCCCTTATCTGTAGAAATAGTGAAACAACGACACGACGGTCGTCATGAACATCATCGTCATCACGCCGCCCGCCCGGAGATAATCGGCGTTCCGTATCCGCCCGCCGTTTCGAGCATGGCGTTGACCTGGTGGGTCGGAAGCACGAAGGAATTGTTCGCGCACACCCCCACAAGCAGTACCAGCGGCCTGGGATCCATCCCGCCAATCCCGGCCATGCTGATCACCAGGGGTGTCAGGATGACCGTGGCGGCCACATTGGACATGAAGAGCGAAAAGAGGGTGGGCAGGCCGGCGATGGCCGAAAGAAGCATCAACGGATGCCCGCCCTGAACGGCCGTCATGATCGTGTCGGCCAGAAGGCCGGCCGTACCCTTTTCTGCATGGCGACACCGAGAGGGATCAAGCCTGCCAGGAAGAAAACCACCTTCCAGTCCGCTGCCTGATAGGCATCCTCCATGCCCAAAACCCCCGTCAACACCATGGCGACGGCGCCGGAAAGCAAAGCCATGGAGATGGGAAATCCGGCCAGGGACAGCCCTATGGCCAGGGCAAAGCAGAGGGTCGCAATCCAGGTCTTGGACCGGTCCCGACTGTCCGCCGAAACAGGGGTTGCGAGGAGGAAATCCCCGGTTGCTTTCATCTCCGCCATGTTGTTCCACAGCCCGTGCACGATGAGGGTGTCGCCCGCTGCGATCGTCTGATCGGAAAAATCACCCCGGAGGATGTTTCCCTTATGAATCAGAACCATCGGCTCGACGGCGTACCGCCGGCGCAGCCCACCACATGCAGCTGATACCGGTTCCAGATCCCCGCGCCTTCGGGCGTCAGGCCGACCCGCGGGCTCTGCTCGGGAATTCGGTAATGCCGGATCAGAACAGGCAGATCCCATGCCTCGATCAGTTCATCCTGCGGGGATGTGCCGGTGTCCGTGGATCGGGAACGGGGCAGGAGATGCACTCCAAAAAAGAAAAAGAGCGCGACGCCCACCGACAGCAAGGCCAGCCCCACCGCTGTGACGGCGAAAAGTCCGTAGGGCCCGACCCATGACCATCACCGCGATCATGGCGATGACCGCGTTGCTGGAAAATCCGGACAGCGCCTCCGGGGGCCTCAGTACGCCCGTCCATCCCAGGGCAAGCATGCAGATCAGGGCAGTGACATCGATCCGCAGCAGATCGAATGCCAGCAGGACAACGGTGAAGATCAGGACCGTCAGCACGGTCATGATGTCAGGGGTCATTACGCCTGCCCTCCAGGCCGGGATCTGCAGATATGCACGCCATGGACGTCCGAAAATGAAGCAGCCGTCCTTGGGGCTGAGCGTCTTTTGCCTTTTGTATTGAACGTATATGAAAATGGCCCACCTTGTCAATTGGTTTGGGCCGCCCGCTCGAGCATTGTCCGACGGCAAAGCCCATTAGGTGAATCATGTATATCACTGGAATAAAAGGCGAAAGATCAAAAAGAAAGGGGAATATGCTTGACAGGGAGCGCCGCGGTCACTATAGTTGGGCCATCAAGCGTGACAGATTCTCCTTCCCGGATCGTCTGCGCGGGAGGATCTGCCGTGGCTTCACCCAACGAGCCCCCCGGTCGCGGGAGCGAAAATCGTCACGCTTTCCATAGCCGAACGGAAAGGGGGAAGCCGCCTCGCAGATATTTGAAACATCCAACCGCCGCCTGAGCGCCTGGTTCATTCCCGAGCCGGGCGGCAGCGACAACATGCAGGATCGGGTCCGTCACGGCCTTCTGGCGGGTTGGATCTCCATCGTCTTGACATTTCTTCTTTTCACACTGAAAATGACGCTCGGCATCCTATCGGGATCCATTTCGGTGGTCGCCGACGCCTTCCACCTGCTCTCCCACCTGGCCAATTCCATTATCCTCGTGGTGACCTACTGGATCTCGGGCAAGCCGGCCACCGCGAAGACCCCTTTCGGACACGGCCGCATGGAGCATGTGGGTCCGCTGATCATGTCCATATTCCTGTTCGTCTCGGGCATTCAGATCGGCGAACAGTCGGTCCACCAGATACTGGACCCCCATGAAATACACTTCTGGCCGGCGCTGCCCTGGATTCTGCTGGCGACCGTTTTCGTGAAGGCGTGGATGGGGCAGTTCATTCTTTTCCTGGGAAACCGGGTCCGTTCCGACGCGATACGCGCCAACGCGCAGCACCAGCGAATCGAGGCCGTCGGCACCCTGACCGTCATCGCAGGCCTTCTGGCCGGCCATTTCTTTCACCTTCCGCAGGTGGACGGCACTATCGGAACCGCCTTATCGGCCTGGCTGCTCTACCTGGGCTACACCCATGCCCGGCACGCCGTGATCCCGCTCCTGGGAAAGGCCCCCGGCAAGGAGCTTATCGCGCGAATCCGCCGGACGGCCCGATCCGTCGAAGGGGTCCAGGATGTGCACGAAATCATCGTACACGACTACGGCTCCATGCTCCTGCTCTCCCTGCACGTGGAGATCCCCGAAAAGATCGGCCCGGCCGCCACCCACGAAATCGCCGAGCGCTGCGAGCGAAAGCTCCGCGACACCTTCGGCGGCGCCGTCGTCTGCCATTCCGACCCCCTCATGGAGCGGACGCCGGAAATCGACGCCGTCGAGGCCCTATTCAAAAAGGCGGTCGCCGAAGACCCGAGAATCCTCGCCTATCATGATTTCCGGGTCATCGCCGCGTCGGAAAGCCGGATCATTGTTGCGGCAGACATCGACGTGTCCGAAGAGGTGGATGAGGCGCACTTCAAGCCGATCGCCGACGCCCTCGAGGAG
>JBFMBA010000207.1:0-6544 GCA_040755475.1 Thermodesulfobacteriota bacterium | reverse complement strand
CTATCGGCAACAGAGGCTGCGCAGTTTCAATGACCATAGGTCAGCCTTTCATCTCCGTGATATGACCGCCCTCGATATGCCCGAAGCGCCTGAAGACGACGATGATGATGCCCAGGGCGATGGCCGCTTCCGCTGCGGCGATCCCCATGATGAACAGCGTAAAGGCAATCCCGTACGCGTTTCCCTGGGCGCTGAAGGTGTTGAGCGCCACGAGGTTCAGGCCGGCCCCGTTCATGATCAGCTCCATGGAGATGAGCATCCCGATCAGGGTGCGCCGGTACATGACGCCCAGAAGCCCGCACCCCAGGAGGAACAGGGCGGCAAAGAGGTAAACGTGCAGATTGTTGTAAATAAGATCCCCTGTCATTTCAGTTTACCCGCAATGAGATTGGATATTCCATACGACGCTCGTACCGGCTTCGCAAAAAGCACCGGAGGCAAGGCGCGCACCGTCATTTTCTCTCCTTAGAAAAGAGCGCCAGCATGATCGCGCCGATGATGCTCACGACGATCAGCAGGGAGATCAGTTCAAAGGGCAGCGTCAGCCTGTCCAGAAACACCCTGCCAAGCTCTTCGGTGGTGACGATGAGCGGTTTGGCGCCGGCGGCGGAACGGAACGCCCCCGTCATGATGCCGGCCGGCACAAACAGGGAGAAGAGCACGACGGCCAGCGCCGCTGCCAGTTTCTTTCCCGTGGTCCACTCCTTCGGCCTTCGGTACATGGGGCCCGCCAGCATGACGGCGAAGGCGATCAGAATCGTGATGGCGCCCACATAGATGAGGATCTGCATCATGGCCAGGAAGGGGGCGCCCAGGTAGATGTAGATGCCTCCCATGCCGAACATCGCCGTGACCAGTCCGAAAAGGGCGTAAATCACCGAACCCGACAGAACCGCCGCGAGCGACCCGGCCAGCGTCGTGGCCAGAACCCCTATGAAAATCCATTCTCCGGGAGTCATTGCGCCTTCGTCCTCGAAATTTTGAAAATCATGCTCCCTCCGCGCGCTGGACATTTTTCGGCCCTGCGCCTCCTCGCTTCGCTGCAAAGACGAAACTCGGCTCCGCGCTCAAACAACCGTCTTTGTGGGCGCTGCGCGGCGGGGGCAGGGCACCCCGAAAAATCTCCCATGCGCGCCTCCGGGATCTGATTTTCACGTTACACAAGGGTGTCATCTCTTGAGTTCCTTGACCAGATCGTAGTGGAAATCCTCCCGCCTATAGCCCGCCGAGTGGAAGTCCCGGGAAAAGGCCAGCGCATCGAAGGGGCACACCTCCACGCAGATGCCGCACTGGCTGCAGGTGGTGTAATCGAGCAGATACACGGTGGCCGTTTTCCTTTTCTCCCCCTCCCTCTTTTCCCCCTCCACGCTCTTGATGGATCCCGACGGACATCCCTTGACGCAGATGCCGCAGGCGGTGCACCGGTTTTTGCCGGGGTCCTCCGGATCGGCGACCAGCTTCGTGTGCCCGCGGAACCGGGGGCTGATCGTCAGCACTTCCCGCGGATACTGGGAGGTGACGACGGGCTGGAAAAAGGCCCGGATCGTCACGCCGAGTCCGGCGATGAGGGAGGCGGTGCCTTTGACGAATCCCTGGATCATAGCTTCAGCAGACCTCCGGTAACGAGTAGATTCAGGAAGGCCAGGGGAATGAGCCCCTTCCACGCCACGTTCAGGAGCTGATCGAAGCGCACCCGCGGATAGGTCCAGCGAAGCCAGATGATCACGAAGACCAGTGCGTAGGATTTCAGGAGAAACCACAGGATGCCGGGCAGGACGGGACCCTGGTAGCCCCCGAGAAAGAAGGTCGTCGCGATGGCGCTCACGATGAACATGTTCGTGTATTCCGCCAGGAAGAAGAGGGCGAACCGCATCCCGGAATATTCGGTGTGGTATCCGGCGACCAGTTCGCTCTCCGCTTCGGGCAGATCGAAAGGGGTCCGGTTGGTTTCGGCGACCGCGGCGATGAAATAGATCACGAAGGCCACCGGCTGGACCACGACGAACCACAGTCCCTCCTGCTTTTCCACGATCTCCTTGAGCGAGAAGGAGTTGGCCAGCATGATCACCGGCAGCAGCGACAGAAGCAGGGGGATTTCATAGGCGATGTTCTGGGCGATGCTCCGGATGGCGCCGATGAGCGAATACTTGTTCTCCGAACCCCACCCGGCCATGAGGATCGAAAGGATCGATATGGAGGAAAAGGCGAGGATCACCAGGATGCCCACGTTGATGTCGGTGACCTGCAGCGTGGCGTCGAAGGGAATCACGATGAAGGAGACGAGCACGGGGACGAAGATCAGCGTGGGGGCCAGGTAGTAAAGCGGCTTGTCCGCCCTGGCGGGGGTCAGAATTTCCTTCCCCAGCAGCTTGAGCGCGTCCGCGATGGGCTGGATGAGGCCGAAGGGCCCCACCTCCTTGGGACCGATGCGCCGCTGCATGTGCCCGGCGATCTTCCGCTCCGCCCAGGTCAGCAGGAGGGCGTTGACGACCACAAAGGCCAGCACCCCGACCAGGCCGGCGATCATCTTTCCGGCATCCGAACTCGCCCATTCCAGCAGTGCGTTGACCATGGCCGGCATCACCTGTCTATTTCCGGTATCACGAGATCAAGGCTCCCCAGGATCGCCACGGCGTCCGCCAGGAGCGTCCCTCTGGACAATTCCGGGAAAACCATAAGGTTCGAGAAGGAGGGGACCCGCCATTTCATCCGCAGGGGCCTGTCGCTTTCGTCGCTCACGATGTAGATGCCCAGCTCCCCGCGGGGCGTTTCCACCACATGGTAGAGATCGCCGGGCGGCGGCTTGAGCTTCTTGGGCACCTTCTCGGCCATGTACGGGCCCCCGGGCAGCCGGGCGAGCGCCTGCTCGATGATCCGCAGGCTGTTTTCCATCTCGGTCAGGCGTACCACATAGGTGTCCAGGGCATCGCCGCGCCCCCCCACGGGTACGGTGAAATCCAGCGCATCGTATCCCGAGTAGGGCTCTTCCTTCCGCATGTCGCTGGCGATCCCGGCGGAGCGCAGGACCGGGCCCGCCACGCCGAATTTCCGGGCCTGCTCCTGGGTGATCGTCCCGATCCCCCTGGTCCGGTTGCGGAAGATCACATTGCCCGTCACGAGCTTTTCGTAGAGGGAGAAGCGGCTCCACATCCGCTTGACGAAGGCTTTCGTTCCTTCGATGAAGGGATCGTCCACGTCGTTGTAAAGGCCGCCGAAGCGGAAATAACAGTAGGTCAGCCTCGATCCCGTGACCCCTTCCAGGACATCGAGAATCTGCTCCCTGTCATCGAACACGTACAGGAAGGGGGTCAGGGCGCCCAGATCGGCCAGGTAGGCGCCGAGCCACAGCAGGTGGCTGGAGATCCGGTTCAGTTCCGTGGCGATGATCCGCACGGACTGGGCCCGCTCCGGGACGGGGATGGAGCAGAGCCGCTCCACCGCCAGCACATGGCCGAGGTTGAAGGACATGGCCCCCAGGTAGTCCATCCGGCCCGTGTTGGGCAGGAACTGCTGGTAGGTCCGGTTTTCGGCCATTTTTTCGTGCATGCGGTGCAGATAGCCCAGCACCGGTTCGGCCTGCTCGATGTATTCGCCGTCCATCTTGAGCACCACGCGCAGCACACCGTGGGTGCTCGGGTGCTGGGGGCCGAGATTGATGAAGAAGGAATCCTCCTGCTCGCAGGGGTTGAAAGAATCGAGCCGCGCCAGGTCTTCGGGAGGGACGGGAACCCTGTCCTTGCGCAGCGGGTAGTGGTCGATGCCGCTGTGGAGGAACAGGTAGGCCATGTTGGGGTGGCCCGAAAAGAGGACACCGTAGAATTCATGGATTTCCCGTTCGTACCAGGAGGCCGAGCCGTAGACGGCCGAGATGCTCGGGGCGACCGGATGCGCCGGATCGAGCTTCAGGGTGACCTTCACGCGGCTGGGGGCCAGGTGTTTGTTGAAAAAATAGACCAGTTCGAGATACTCGCCGTAATCGGTGCAGAGCAGGCATTCCAGGTAAAACCGTTTTTCGTCGAAGAGCGCGGCCAGGTCCGGAAGTTTGTCGGCGCCCGTCTCCAGGGCGTAGTGATACCCCTTTTGGGGGAAGGGGACTTCGATTAGTCCGTCGCCCGGGAGTCGCGCCTTGATTTCTTCAATCATTCCGCTCACCACACACTCTCAACCCGGGGGAAGCGCCTGCTCCCCGTTATCTTTTCTTCCAGCTTCAGGAAGCCTTCCAGCAGCGCTTCGGGTCTCGGGGGACAACCCGGAACATAGACATCGACCGGGATGAGCAGATCGACGCCCTCGACCAGATTGTACTGCCCCTCGAAGACGAAGGGTCCGCCCGAGATGGCGCAATTGCCCATGGCGATCACCCATTTCGGTGAGGGCATCTGTTCGTACAGGGTGGTCAGGACCGGGGCCATTTTTTTAGTGACCGTCCCGGTGACGATCATCAGGTCCGCCTGGCGCGGCGAGGCCCGAAAGACGCCCGCCCCGAACCGGTCCAGGTCGAACCGGGCCATGGCGGCGGCCATCATCTCGATGGCGCAGCAGGCCAGGCCGAAGGTCACCGGCCAGAGCGAGTTCGCCCTCGCCAGGTCGAGCACCTTTTCCACCAGCGCAAATTGTACCGGAATTATTTCCTTTTCCAGGTGAAAACCCCTTTCCCCCAGGCATACACGACCGCGAGCGCGAGGATGAGGACGAACAGCAGCAGCGCATAGAATTCGTGTATCGCTCCCCCGCGGGTGTAACTGAGCGCCACGGGGAACAGGTAGAGAATATCCACATCAAAGGCGATGAATATCAGGGCATAGACATAGTAGGTGATGCTGTAGCGGATCCAGGCGCTGCCGTAAGGCTCGATCCCGCACTCATAGGTGGCGAGCGTCTTTGCGCCTTTCGTCCGCGGCGCCAGGATGTAGGCGATGAAGATGGGGATGAGGGTGAACAGGACGGCGACGACTGCAAAGAGTAAAACAGGGGAGAATTGGCTTAATATATCCATGGCAGTTCCGTGTGCCGCTAGCTTCTTGCCGCAAACCGCCGCGAGTATAGTGAACATGTCTTTTGCCTGTCAAGACAATTTTGCATAAATTTTTGCTGCCGATATCCGTGTCCTTGAGAAAATTTCCGATTTGATTTTGGGATACATCCTGCCATGTCGCGTCTCCGTTGACCTTTTCTTCACTGGGCTTCTTCGATCAGGTTATCGGTCGGAGAATGAGCAAAAGAAGTTCCGTCTCGAAGAATCCGGCGCGGCTATCCGGGATTCTATTGGAATATATCAGGTATAGAGCAGAAATTCCGGCTATTTGAGGGATACGAATGGTCATACATAATTCATTGCTGTTTCATCGGCTCATCCGTATCCTGAGCCATGTCTGCGGGCCCTTTCGCCGCGCCGTACCTGTTTGTCCCGTCCGGAATATTTGCTTGACATGCCCCGCATGGTGATGCTACCAAACAAACTACCTCTCATTATTCATTATTTGCGGCTATATTCGAAGGTGTTCGGCCCGGCAGGGTCGCCATATCACGACTACAACAGGGGGTGTGACATGAAAAGGTCAAGGGTATTGATTGCGGCGGCATTGTGTTTTTGTACTGGACTCATTGGGATCCCAAACGCCGGCGCGGCTGCCTTTCCCGAGAGGTCCATCGAAATCATCGTTCCCTTCGGTGTCGGCGGCGGGAGTGACACGGCGGCGCGGGCCGTGGCGGAGGGGTTGAAGCCGCTTCTGAAAGTGCCGCTGATGATTACCAACATGCCGGGGGGCGGCGCCACCAAGGGCATGCTCCATGTGGCCCAGCAGCCGGCGGACGGCTACACCATTCTGGCCATCACGACCTCGCACCTGATCGACGCCGTGAAGCCGAAAACCCGGGCACAGCTGCTGAGGGACTTCGATCCCCTCATGCGGATCCAGTGGGATACCTCGGCGGTCATGATTTCCGGCGATTCCAAGTTCAAGACGCTGGCCGACCTCATCGAATACGGCAAGAAGAGCCCGAAGATGCTCAAGTTTGCCGGGACATCGCCCGGGGGGTGGTCGGAGATCCAGACGGTGGCCTTTTTCAAGGGCGTCGGCGTCGAAGTGACTTTCGTCCCGTTCGATTCCGGGGCGGAGATCAAGGCGGCGATCATGGGGGGGCATATCCATGGCGCGGTGGAGGAGCTTGCCGAAACGCTGCCCCTGATCGAGGCGGGCAAACTGCGTTCTCTGGCGGTGATCATGGAAAAAAGGCATCCCGCCCTCCCGAACGTGCCTTGCACGGCCGAGTTGGGGATCAATTACACGCACGGCCTGATGCGGGCCTGGGGGGTGAAGAAAGGCACGCCACCCGATCGGGCCAAGTATCTTCACGATGTGATCAAAAAGGCACTGGACGTTCCCGTCTACAAGAAGTTTGTTCAGGACAACCATCTGTATGCCCGTCAGGGGTACCTGGGCCCCGAGGAGACGAGAAAATACTGGGATGACGAGGTCAAGTTCTTTACGACAACCCTCAAGTCTCTGGGTTATGTGAAATAGGTCTTCCATCAAGGGTAGCC
>JBFMBA010000206.1:0-4077 GCA_040755475.1 Thermodesulfobacteriota bacterium | reverse complement strand
AAGGCGGCACCTGCAGCGTGGGCATCGAGTCCACCATCATCGCCCTGACCGACGGCGACCCCGTCATCCTGCGTCCGGGCGCCATTTCTCCCGAAGCGCTCGAACGGGCGATCGGAGAAAGTGTCGGACCGCCTGGCATCCACCGGACGGTCCGCGCCCCCGGCATGCTCGCCTCCCATTACGCGCCGGAAACGCCGCTGCGGCTCGTCCATGCGGACCGCCTCCCCGCGCTCGCCGCGGCTCTTTCGGCGGAGGGCAAGCGGGTCGCGGTCATGGCCCTTTCGGGGTGCCGGTCCGAGACGGGTAAAACCGTCGCCATGCCTTCCTATCCGGCGGCTTACGGGCACGACCTCTATGCCGTGATCCGGACGCTCGACGACGGACAGCACGATGTGATCCTCGCGGAGAGGCCGCCGCGGACAGCGCCATGGCTGGCGGTCAATGACCGGCTGCAGCGGGCATGCGGCGGAAACGCCGACTGACCGGCACCGTCCGGCGCCCCGCCGGCAAAACATGGATCAAGAGCCGTTGAAGCGGACCTTCCGGCTACGGGGAGACTCCGTTCACAGCGGCTTTGCTGCCGACCGTGATCTCCCTTTCTCCCCTTCCTCCCCTTCCGGCTGTGCTGGGGAATCGCCGGCGGGTTCAGGTATGCCACTGGACCGGCGATCAGCACATCGGTATACCCACCCCAGGACAGGGACAGGGCCATCGGCATCCATGTCGCCCTATCCATCCTGGCCAAGTGCTCAGCATGGGGCTGGCAGTGGATGGCTTTGTAGAGCCGCCTCAATCGGGTTACGCACTCATCGCCTGGATGGGGCGCCTACCGAAGCTCCACGGTCGGACAGTGGTTTGCAGTCTATCCTTCCCGTCGCACAACGCACGATAGGATTCCTTGCGCCGGTGACCTCCGGAAAGGGGCCCTTGAGTCCAAGCAGATGAGCCGTTGACCATGATTACAGTATGGACTTTTTTGCCCGTTTGTCGTAGTCATAGGGACACGCTGGACCAGGTTCTCGGATGATTTTACTGCAACTGCCGGTCCGGGATTTGCCATATGAATACTCTAGTCAACATCGCGTTGCTGAATCTGGTTTCTCCTCCGATCCTCTTCTTTATCCTGGGGACCATCGCGGCGAGGTTAAAGTCGGATCTTGATATATCCGCGGGACTGGGAAAGACCCTTTCCCTCTATCTGATGCTCGCCATCGGTTTCAAGGGCGGGGTGGAACTGAGCAGGAGCGAACTGAGCCTGACCACACTTACTGCTCTTCTGACCGCGGCGATGCTCTCCTTTGCCCTGCCATTTATCGCTTATGGTTTCATCAGGCTCACCACGAAGATGGACAGGATAGACGCCGGCGCCATCAGCGCCCATTACGGTTCGATCAGCCTCGTCACCTTTGTAGCCGGAACGGCCTTTCTGGAGATGCATGCCGAACACTTCGAAGGATTCCTGATCGTCATGATGGTCCTGATGGAGGCGCCCCCGATCATCAGCGGTCTGCTCCTGGCCAGACAGGGCCTGACGGCGGCGAAGGAGAGGCACAAGCCTCTGTTTTCGCCAAAGCTTCTGCGGGAGGTCTTCTTCGGCTGGACCATCTTTATTCTGCTGGGCAGCCTCCTGATCGGGTTCCTGACCGGTGACCGGGGCATGACCGACATGGCTGGTTTCATCGGTTTGCCGTTTATCGGGTTTTTATGTCTGTTCATGCTGGAGATGGGGCTGGTGGCGGGGCGGAGGCTCGAGGAACTTCGGACATTCGGCCTCCCTCTGATCCTGTTCGGCTTCTATATGCCGCTGGTCGGGGCGTCACTGGGGATCCTGGCGGGTCTTTTGATCGGCCTGTCCCCTGGCGGTGTCACTCTTCTGGCGATCCTCTGCGCCAGCGCCTCCTATATCGTGGTGCCTGCCGCATTGAGACATGCCCTTCCCCAGGCGAACCTCTCGATCTCTATCCCCCTGGTCCTGGGTGTTACTTTCCCCTTCAATATCCTGTTGGGGATACCCCTTTACTATTACGCGGCAAAGCTGGGCTGGTCGGTCATACGGACAGGCTGAGGGCGGTGTCTGAGGAGGCATCATGGAACGCAAGACGATAAAAAAGGTGGTGATCATCGCCGAGCTGGCAATCAAGGAGGAAATCCTGCATATTATAAATGAGATGAAGGCACCGGGCTATACCCTCTACGAGGTGCGCGGGATGGGAGAAAAGGGTGTCCGGGACTTCGAAACCACCCAGCTGGAGTACTTCAAGAATATCAAGTTCGAAATACTGGTGGACGCGGAACTCGCCGAACGGATCGTCGCGGCGGTGGTGGATAATTACTTCAAGGACTATGCCGTTATTGCCTATCTCGAAGAAGTGCAGATATTGAGGCAGGAGAAGTTCAGACCACGGCAGAATTAGACGAGGTTGCAGATGAACGCATTGGTTGGAATCATCATGGGAAGCAAGAGCGATCTGGCGGTGATGAAAAAGGCCTGCCGGATATTGGATGAACTCGGGGTGCCCTGGGAGGTGTCCATCAAGTCGGCCCACCGGACACCCGATGATATGTTCCGCTATGCGGAGACAGCGCACGCACGAGGGATTGAAGTGATTATCGCGGGCGCCGGAGGGGCGGCCCACCTGCCTGGTATGACCGCCGCCAAGACCACCCTGCCGGTGATCGGTGTCCCGGTTCCCTCGGCGAACCTGAACGGCATGGATTCACTCCTGTCGATTGTCCAGATGCCTTCCGGAATACCGGTGGCAACCGTATCCATCGGGAATGCCGAGAATGCCGGGCTGCTGGCTGCGCGCATATTGGGGATCAAGTATCCGAAAATACAGGAGAGGCTTGTGTCCCATATGGCCGGGATGAGAGACAGGGTGGCCGGGATGGAAATTTTGCCCGGGGAGCTTGTCTGATCATGCAACTCAGTCCGGGTGCAACCATAGGCGTCATCGGCGGCGGCCAATTAGGGCGTATGCTGATTCTGGAATGCCGGCGGATGGGGTACGTCACGGCGGTCATCGACCCTGATCTTTCCGGCCCTGCGGCACAGGTGTCAGATCTGGTCTTCCCGCCCGAGCGGATCGAGGGGTTTCTTACGGCCTGCCAGGTGGCCACCTATGAATTCGAGCATGTGGACATGGACATGGTCAAGGAGATAGAGCGGCGTCTTCCGGTGCTGCCTCCTGCCGGTATCCTGGAAATAAAGAGAACCCGAATCTCGGAAAAGACCTACCTCTCCAAGAAGGGGTTTCCCGTGTCACCCTTCCAGATTTTTCAGCAGGGAGACGACATCACCCCGGAACGTCTCGGTTTTCCTCTGGTACTCAAGACATCCGCGGGCGGCTACGACGGCAAGGGCCTCTACGTGGTGAAGACGGAGGCCGAGCTGGAGGCAGCAAGGGGGCAGTTGACGGGTGAAGTGATTGCCGAACGTTTTATCCCCTTTGTCAAGGAGATTTCCGTCATGTGCGCACGTGATGTCCGGGGGAATATCTCCCTTTACCCGCCCAGCGAGAATGTCCATGACGGGGGCATCCTGCTCCATACCATGGCGCCCGCAACGCTGACGGAGCAGGAAAACACCCTGGCGCGCGAAATTACCGCCGATCTCGCGGACACCTTGGGACTGATAGGCCTGGTGGGGCTGGAGATGTTTCTTCTGTCCGATGGGAGAATCCTGATCAATGAGTTCGCCCCCAGGCCCCATAATTCGGGCCATTTTACGATGGACGGCTGCAACATTTCGCAATTCGAGATGCTCATCCGGGTCCTTTGCGGCCTGCCCCTGGAGCAGCCGGAACTGCTCTGTCCCACAGCGATGCTCAACATCCTGGGCACTGATCCCGCCACGCTGCCCTGGCCGGAGATCCTTTCCCCCAGCGGTGTAAAACGTCACCTCTACGGGAAAAAGGAGGCGCGGAACCGCCGGAAGATGGGACACCTCAATATCCTAGCCTCCACAACGGGCGAGCTGCAGGAGAAGCTCCGGATTCTGAAGGAGCTCCTTTATCCAATCGAGACAATCCGGCCGATCACTGCGTGATAGCCCCCTGGCCGTCATGGTTCGTGACC
>JBFMBA010000205.1:0-3323 GCA_040755475.1 Thermodesulfobacteriota bacterium | reverse complement strand
CAAGGCTGGGCTTGCGGGAGGCGCTCCCGGACAAGCGAGGGATTGGCGCACGGATTGAAGATTGTTCGGGGAAAAGACGCAGCGGCGGATCGGTACGGAGGAGATGGGCAAAGAATACGGAGATGCAGTACCGGTAAGGGTCTCAAAAGGAAAAGAGTCGGCAAGATGCCTCTCTTGCGGGACGACGGAGAATATCGGCCGGAGGCGGTATTGCTCCACCGAGTGTCGGCAGAAGCTCCGGCAGAGGCTCGACATGCGCTCCGGTCTTCTTCAGGCGCTCAATACGCGGTATGCTACCTTCTACTTCTCCGACCTGATGATCGTCATGGACATCCTGCCCTTCGGCTACAAGGAGATCCGCAGCTTCTTCTTCGCCCGGACCCCGGGCCGGAATCCCGGTGAGGATTTCAGCCGGATGGCGGACATCCTGGGGCAGACCTGGTGGGACGAGCAGCGGCGGACGAAAAAGCGGTATTTTGCCTCGCTCCACGTCCTGGATCTGGCCGTCCGAAACCATGTGCCGCCGCACTCCGTCAAGCCCCCGATCGTTCACACGCCGACCGTTGCGCCGGCCTCGCTTGTGTACCTGAACCTGGAAAAAACCATTCTCGAGTCCCCGGAACTTCAGAAAATCGTCAGGAGCGCCTACCGGCGGCAGGTAAAGATACACCACCCCGACCTCGGGGGCGATTCGGCCATGTTCCTGAAAATACACCAGGCCTATGAAGACCTCCTCCGCTGGGCGGAGCATCCGAACTTCATCCGGCACCGCGGCTTTCCGGACAAGTGGTTCTATGAAGGCGACAGGAACCGCTGGGTTCAGCCGACGCCGCTTCCGCCCCAGAGACGATAAGGGAACCACAGGTCATGGGCCTTGACCCCGCGGGATAAGGCCGTTAGGATTGTGCAGCCATGAGACATCTTTGCGGGACCTCGGCGTCAGGGAGGCGATCATGGACGGGCGGCTGAAAATCGCGGTCAATACCGGCGGCGGGGATGCACCGGGGCTCAATGCGGTCATCCATGCCGTCACGATGGCGGCCTACCGCCGCGGCTGGGAGGTTTACGGGATCCGGTCCAGCTATGCCGGACTGCTGGATGTGGACGAAATCGTCAGACTGACGCCGGAGAAGGTGGCGGGCATCGTCTCGCTGGGCGGAACGATCCTCGGCACGACGAACAAGGGGGATCCCTTCCGGATGCCGGTGAAGAATGCGGCGGGGGATGTGGAGACCCGGGACGTCTCCGGACGGATACTGTCCAATTTCAGGCGGTTGGGTCTGGACGTTCTGATCGCCATCGGCGGCGACGGCTCCCTGCGCATCGCCAACCGTTTCGCGGAAATGGGGATGCCGGTGGTGGGGATTCCCAAGACGATCGACAACGATCTGGCCAGTACGGTCATCACCTTCGGTTTCGATACGGCGGTATCGACTGCAACGGAGGCGATCGACAAGCTGCACTCCACAGCCAGCGCCCACGAGCGGGTGATGGTCGTCGAAGTGATGGGGCGCTACGCGGGCTGGATCGCGCTCAACAGCGGCCTCTCGGGATCGGCGGATGTCATCCTGATCCCGGAAATTCCTTTCGATATCGACAAGGTCTGTGAAAAGATCATGGAAAATGGGCTGCACGACAAGCAGTACGGCATCGTTGTCGTCGCGGAAGGGGCCAGGGCCGAAGGCGAGCAGATGATCCACAAAAGCTTGGCGGAGGAAGGCCGTCAGGAGGTGCTGCTGGGAGGCATCGGTGAGTGCGTCGCCCGGGAAATTCATGAGCGCACCGGCAAGGACACGCGCTCCCTGGTTCTGGGACACCTGCAGCGCGGCGGCTCTCCCACCACCTTCGACCGCCTGGTGGCCCTGCGTTTCGGCGCCGCGGCCGTGCGTTTCATTGCCGAGGGCCGGCACAATGTCATGGTCGCCTTCCATTCGCCCCGCATGGTGGCGGTGCCGCTGGAAGCAGCGGCCGAGAAGATGAAATTGGTCCCCCTGGACTGCGACCAGATCGTCACCGCCCGCGAAATGGGGATCAGTTTCGGCGATGAGTGACACCCGGTCAGGGAAATGCGTAACCGTCTCGCGGTGGGACATTCAGGATAACCGAGGAGAGAGCCGATGAACACGGTGTCATATGATCTGGAGGGAAAGGTCGTCGTCGTGACGGGAGGGAGCCGGGGAATCGGCCTGGAGTTGGCCGGGCATTTCCTTGCCCAGGGGGCGCGGGTGGTGATCTGCGGCCGGAAAGAGCAAAACCTGGCCGCCGCCGCTGAAACACTCGGCGGCGGCGAACGGCTGCTTGCCCTGCCGGCCCACGTGGCCCGCGAGGGGGATGTGGAGACACTTTTCGACGCCGCCCTCAGCCGCTTCGGCGACCTGGATGTGCTGATCAACAACGTGGGGATGAATCTGCCGACGACCTCGGTGGTCGATGCGGATCTCGCCGTCTGGAACAAGATCCTCGAAGGGAATCTGACCGGCGCCTTTCTCTGCTCGCGCAAGGCCGCCCGGATCATGCGGTCGAAAAGGCGGGGGAAGATCGTCAGCATCTCGTCCCTGGCCGGCGCCAAGGCTTCGCCGGGGATGGGGATCTATGGGGTCGCCAAGGCGGGCCTCGAGATGCTGACCAGGGTCCTGGCCTGCGAGCTCGCTCCGTACCGCATCCAGGTGAATGCCGTCGCCCCGGGAGTGGTGAGGACCGGTTTCAGCAAGCCCTTCTGGTCGACGCCGGAGATCTGCGAGCAGATCGTCAGGGCGATCCCGGCGGGCCGCATCGCCGAGACGGCGGACCTGGTTCCCATCGTCCTGCTGCTCGCCTCGGGCCATGCCGATTACATCACCGGGCAGACGATCATGGTCGACGGGGGGGCCTCCGCCATATGAGCCATACAGCAGGCATCGACATCGGCTCCATCACCGCCAAGGCCGCCATCATGCGGGATGAAACGCTCCTGGGATCGCGGGTGATCTTCACCGGCTACAGCTCCGAGGCAGCGGGCCGCCGCGTCTACGAGGAGCTCCTCGGCGAGCTGGGACTTTCCCGCGGCGACGTGGGCCGGATCGTCGCCACGGGCTACGGCCGGAAGAGCGTGACCATAGCCGACAAAATGGTCACCGAGATCATGTGCCACGCCGCCGGAGCCCGATACCTCGATCCTTCGGTGCGCTCGGTCATCGATATCGGCGGGCAAGACAGCAAGGCCGTCGTCATGGACGACAGCGGGCGGGTCACCAACTTCGCGATGAACGACAAGTGTGCGGCGGGAACCGGCCGCTTCCTGGAGGGGATGGCGCGCGCCCTGGAGGCGGATCTCGGCGAATTCG
>JBFMBA010000204.1:0-16408 GCA_040755475.1 Thermodesulfobacteriota bacterium | reverse complement strand
TCCTATGCCAGCGCCATCCTCATGACCATCGAGGAAAGAAAGCGGGTCGCGGAAATCATCCACGATGAGACAGAAGGCCGGCTGCCCATCATCACCCACGTCGGTGCCGCATCCACGCGGGCGACGATCGAACTGGCAAAGCATGCCGAGGGGCTCGGATCGGCGGCCGTGGCGGCCATTCCCCCTTACTACTATGCCGGCGCGAACGCCTACGATCAGGGACAGATCATACGACATTTCGCCGAGATCGCGGAATCGGTCCGTGTGCCCGTATTCGTCTACAACAACCCCCGGACCAGCGGATACACCCTGACGCCGGACCTGCTGGCCCGGCTGGTGGAAGTGGGGGTGATGGGGATGAAGGACTCCAGCGGCAGCTTCACGCTGCTCGGAGAGTTCAACCAGGCGGCGACCCGCGTCAATGCCCGGTTCGCCTGCATGAGCGGATCGGTGGGACTCATGCAGCCCGCCTACAACATCGGCATCCGGGGGTGCATCGCGGGTACCGCCAACGCCTTTCCCGAACTTGCCGTCGCGCTGTACCGGGCGCTGGAGGCCCATGACTGGGAAAAGGCCGGCGAGCTGCAAAACCTGGTGATCGCCCAGCGGAGGATTCAGGCGACCGGAGGATTCCGCCCGGCGGGCAGTTACACCTTCCTCAGACTGAAAGGGATCGATTGCGGCACCGTTCGCCGCCCCTGGCGGGAACCCGACGAGCGGGAGGTGCAGGACATGAAGGCGGAGGCGGTCAAACTGGGCCTGCTGGGAGGAAAGCATCCATGATATCGGATCGGAAAACGGAGGCAGCGGAAGATCTCCAGGGGTACAAGGCAAAGATCAACCCCTCGACAAAAGCGCAGATCACTTGGAAGGGCGACCTGGTCTTCGCGGGGACGACGCCCCAGGGATATGATCTCGATTTCGATGCGGACGCCCAGCTGGGATGCAAGCCGACGGAGTCTCTGCTCCTGTCGCTGGGCGGTTGCATGGCCATCGACATCGTATCTATTCTCAGGAAGATGCGCATGGATGTGGGAGGCCTTCGTATTGACATCACGGGGGAGCGGAATCCCGACCCTCCCCAGTACTTCAAGGAAGTGGAGATGACCCTCCACCTGGCCGGCCGCAACCTGGACTCCCGGCGGATCGAGCGCGCCATCGCCCTTTCCCGGGAGAAGTACTGCTCGGTATACAACTCCCTGCGTCCGGATCTGGACCTCAAGGTTCGCTACACCCTCGAAGAAACCGCACCCGCCTCCCCGTAGCCCCCGGCAGTCGTCATTGAAGCTTCCCCACTTGAACATCTGCTCCCGGAAGCAAACACATCGGAGATTTTGCGGGCACCCTGCCCCCGAAGCGCAGCGCCCGTAAAGACGACTGTTTGAGCGCTTTAGCGCGAGTGACCTCTTTGCAGCGAAGCGAGGAGGTGCCGGGTCGAAAAATATCCGGCGTGCGGAGGGAGCATGTTTTTCAACGCTCCTCCTGAGGAAGGTAATGACGCCGGTCCTGTCGAAGGCCCAAGCCCTCGACAGGACCGGCATCATGCGTGTGTATGGTCACCTGCCTGCTGCGCCGCCTAGAAGGTCGGCACCGGGAAGAGAACCCCGCCGAAGATCAGGTAGGCCAGAATGAGCGTCCAGATAATGTTGACCCCCTGAGCGGTGATAAACACGAGGGCCGGCTTTCCGCCGCCCATCTGGACGAGTTCGCTGAACTTGGTCTCGAGGCCGATGCAGAGAAACGCGAGCGTGAACCACCACCCCCGGAGCCCCTTCGTAATGTTCGTGACCTCTTTTGCCGTGGCTTCCGGCATGAAGAAGGAGAAGAAGAAGGAGGCGACGATGAACCCGAGGACGAACTTGGGGAAGCGGGTCCAGATCTGCATGAGGCTCGGCTTGTCCCCGCCGGCTGCATGACCCTTGAAGGCAAACCAGAGGGCCAGGAAGAAGGCAGCCACGCCGATCAGGACGTTCTGGGCCATCTTCACGACGACGGCGACAGCCATCGCCTCCTCTCCCGCGATCGCTCCCGCGGCGACGACGGCGCCGGTCGTGTCGATGGTACCGCCGAGCCAGGCCCCGGCCACGGCCGGCGACATGCCCACGGCCTTGGCAATGATCGGCATGAAGATCAGCATGGGCATGGCGCACAGGAGCACCAGCGAGATCGTGTGGCTGACCTTCTTCGAGTCGCCCTGGACGGCGCCGCCGGCGGCGATGGCGGCCGAGACGCCGCAGATCGACACGGATGCGCCGAGAATGGACGCGAATTCATCGTCAAGCCCCACCTTGCGGGCAAACCAGATGCAGAAGTAGAAAATGGCCCCGATGACCAGAATGGACTGGACCATCCCGTAGGCGCCCACCTTGGCGATGGTTCCGAAGAGGACTTCCGCGCCCAGGAGGACCAGACCGATCTTGATGAAATATTCCGTCTTGATCGCTGTTTTCAGCCAGTCAGGCACGCCCATAAGGTTGCTGATCAGAAGACCGAAGATCAGGGCCCAGAAGACCACTTCCAGTCCGTAGTAGTTGACCACGTCGTTGTCGGCCACGAAGTAGGCCAGCGCCGAGAGGATGAAGACGATGGGGAACCCGGCCATGAATTTGCCGACCGGCAAGCCCATGAAAGCCATCCCGACGATGCCGAGGATCGCAAACCCGATGAAGAGCCAGACCGCCTTCATCATGTTGTCGCCGGAGAACACCTTGCCCGCCGTCGCCCCCGCGTCGCTCTTGATGCCCGCGGCAAGCCTCGTCGCCTTCTTCTGGAAATCCTTGTCCTTGACCGCCTTGGCCGCCGCTTCCATCTTGCCGGCCGCCGCGCCGATCGCCTTGCGGTCCTTGGCGTCGAGGGCCGCCTTGAGGGCCGTGGCCTGCTCCATCAGAGCGGGTTCGGCCTTCGCTTCGGCATCCTTGATCGCGGACTCCACTTTTTTGACATAACCGCCGATCTTGCCCTGGAAGGACCCATCCGTGCTCCATTTCCATTTGGGCAGCGACATCGTCGCTCCCGCAAGGAAGAAGATCAGGATGAAAAACCCGATCCAGACGGACATCCAATCATCGCTTTTCCAGAGAACAGACCAGTTGATACCGTTATTTTTCTCCGCCATAAATCCGTACCTCCCTTCATGATAAAAGATTTTCGCAAGACCGCTGCAAACCGAATCCGCGCAACGTGACGCTCCTCCCACAGGGCGGGGCTTGCGGGACCTGCTCCCGGTCAATCCCCCATTGAGCAACTGCCCGGTCTGCCTGTCTCACGCCAACTTTGAAAATAAATCCACGGTACCGAAAAGATCCCCGCAAACCCCCTTTCGATCGTCACGGGGCTCAAAGGTGTAGACATGTATAGCAGGGTAATCGAACCATTGCAATAACAAAATTCACAAAAGCCGCCCGAGAAAAGCATGAGAGGACAACATGAGGGAGACGTAAAAAAGCCATAGTGATTTTACGGAAACTGCGCTAAAAGGGGAAGGAAAGGAAGAACGGATGATCACCCATCAGGAGGAGGCCGATGTTCTCGCAAGGGCTTATGTCCCGGAGCACATCGTGAGCCTCATGTCCCTCATCTCGAAAGGAGAACCTTTTCTCATCGAGGATTGTCTCGGTTTTTTCAAGGATGACTGGCTCATCCTGGTCGGATATCCCCTCGAGGGGCTCTTTTCCCAGCCGCGCTGCGAGCGGATTTTACGCCGGGCCGTCGAGACGTACCGCCCCGGAGTGCTCTGGTTCATCGGGCCGGAGGCGCCCCCCTCCTTCGAGGGCTCATGCGGCGAAAGGGAGACGGACCAGTATTACACCCTCCACGTCGGGCAGATGCGTGTGCGGCCTGCGCTGCAACGGGCGGTTGAAAAAGCGGCGGAGACATTGACCGTCGAAAGGGAGGGAGGGTTCGGCAGGGAGCACAACGTGCTCATAGGCGAGCTCCTGGAGCGGGCCGATATGCCCGAGCGGGTCAGGGAACTCTACCACGCCATGCCCGGTTATGTGAGTCGCTCACCGAGCGCCCGGGTCCTCAACGCGCGCGACAGGGCCGGCAGGCTCTGTGCCTTCACCATCGTCGAGCTCGGGGCGAAGCGGTTTTCCGCCTACATCCTGGGGTCCCATTCCAAGAGGCACTACGCGCCCCACGCCTCCGACCTGCTTTTCAGCGAGATGATCCGCCTGACGCAGGAGCAGGGAAAAGGTATCATGAACCTGGGGCTGGGAGTAAACGAAGGCATACGGAGATTCAAGCAGAAATGGTCCGGTCAACCCTCTCTCAGATACGAATTCCGCGAGCGCCGCTATCGGGCGGCAAGGGGTGTCTCGCTGATCGATGCCCTCATGGGCAGAGTAACCAAGAGGATATAAAAGACCTATGAACCTGATTCCCTGGAAGGAAAAATCGCTGCAGACCGTCTGGAGGGTGGAGAAAAACGGCGCGGTGTCTTTCATGGTGGGGACGGCCCACTTCTCCCCGATCAGCTTCCGGAGGGCGCTGATGCGGCTGATCCGGGAATCCGAAACCGTCCTTTTCGAAGGGCCGCTCGATCAGGAGAGCATGGCCGCCGTGGCCCGCTACGGCTTGAAGGGAGACGGCACCGCGTCGGTGTACGACCTTCTTGACCCCGCCGTGATCCGGGAGATCAACCGGATGCTGGCCGATCGATCGGGACAGGCGAATATGGCGGGCTCCTTTCTCGAACTGATGAACGTAAAAACCTCCGGCTTCCTCGAGCAGCATGCCCGGGGGGTCCGCCCCTGGATGGCATTTTTCACCACCTGGTCGGCCTTTCTGAACTGGAAACATTCCATGGACGTGGAAGCTTTCCACATCGCCTGGAATCTCGGCAAGCCCATCGGCTACCTGGAAACCATCCAGGACCAGCTCGATGCCCTCGACGGGATTCCATGCGAGAGAATCATTCACTATTTCAATAAGCACCGGTATTGGAACCACCACAGGGAGCGCTTCACGAAGGTCTTCCTCAAGGGGGAGATGGAGAATTACCTCTCCATCTCGGAGGAATTCCCGACCCGCTGCGAGTCCATCATCGCGAACCGGGACCCCATTTTTTTCCGGGGAATGAAAGCCGCCTTTGAAAAGGGAAAAACCACCGCCTTTGTAGGCGTCGGCCATATACCGGGCATTCGGAACCTGTTTCTCCATGAGGGATACGACGTCACCCGGGAATCACCGTGATGGACGACCGACGCAAACGGCTGCCGCATCTTTCGAGGTCCTCATGATCACAGCGGCGCAGCAGGCCCACATTGACCGGCACGCATACGTTCCCGAACAGATCCCCTCCTACGTCGTTCCGATTTCAGGGACGGAACCGCATCTGCTGGGGGACTATCTGGTCTACACAGCAGCGGGCCGGATCATCCTGGTCGGGTACCCGCTCTGCGAGCCCTTTGAAACGAAGCGACTGGAAAGGGTTCTCCAGGATGCCGTGGCAACTTTCAAACCGGCGACCGTTTCGCTGACGGCGCCCGCAATACCACCCCCGCTCGGCCCGGGCCGCGCCCCTGACGACCATTACTACCGCCTGGACCTGTCCACCCTTTCCATTTCCCAAAAATTGAGAAATATGTTAAGGCGGGCCGGGAGGGAGCTCTCGGTGGGGGTAAACCCGGCATTTGGCCGGGAACACAGGGAAATGGTGGATCTTTTCCTCAAGACCCGCTCGGCCGGCGGGGATACCCGGTTTATCTTTGAGCGCATCGATGCCTATCTGGACGCATCGGAAACAGCCGTCCTGTTCGAAGCGAGAAGCACCCGGAGGGAACTGGTGGCCTTCGACATTGCCGAATTCAGGCCGCAGGATTATGCCGTTTACATGTTCAACTTCCGGTCTTCAGCCCTGTATGTCCCGGGAGCCTCGGATCTGCTCCTGTCGGCGGTCGTCGAGCGGGCTGCCGCGGCGGGGAAGAAATACATCAACCTCGGGCTGGGCATCAATCCCGGAGTCCGGTTCTTCAAGGAAAAGTGGGGGGGCGTCCCCTTTCTCCCCCACGCCTTGTGCCTGCACCGCCCGGCAAAAAAAGGGTTTCTGGAAATGCTCCTTCGGGGGCTGTGAGGTGATGAGGTCATGATCGAAAAACTGTTCAGCCGGTTTCTGCAGAAAAGAAAGTCCAGACCCTTTGCGGCCTGGCAGATTGAACTGACCACCCGGTGCCCTCTTCTGTGCAAGATGTGCATCCGCTCGGAAAGCACGGAATGGCAGTTCCAGGACATGTCGTTCGAGAATTTCAAAAAAATCCTCCCCTACCTCAAGGATGTGGAAACGGTGGTCCTGGAGGGCTGGGGCGAATCGCTGCTCCATCCGGACCTCTGCGAATGCGTACGGCTGGTCAAGCAGGAAGGTTCACGGGTGGGGTTCGTCACCAGCGGGATGGGGCTCACAAGGGACCGTGTCTCCGAACTGGTGGAGGCGGGTCTTGATTTTGCGGGCTTCTCGGTCTCGGGAACGACGCCGGAAACCCATGATGCGATCCGCCTCAACTCCAGCCTGCCGGAAGTCCTGGAGGCCATCCGCCTGTTTCAGGATGAGCAGAAACGCCGGGGGGTTACCAGGCCCGAGATCCACATGATTTTTCTCATGGTCCGGGACAACGCGCACGAAGTCCCCGCGCTCCCCGCTATGGCAAAAGCCGCGGGAGTCCAGGAGGTGGTGATCACGAACATCTGCCATACGATCAACCGCTGGCAGGAATCCCAGAGGGTCTTTGCATGGGACAATGCCGAGAATCCCTACGACCGGATCATCGAGCAGGCAACGGCCGACGCGCAAAAGCTGAACATCCGGCTGAAGAAACCGAACCTGACCGCCTTCAACGTGCCCCTGTGCGCCGAGAACCCGCTCCGTAACCTTTACATATCCGCCAGGGGAGAGGTCGCCCCCTGTGTCTATCTCTACCCTCCCCTGCCCTCGCCTTTCCGGCGGATCTTTTGCGGAAAGGAGTACGAGACCGACCAGGTCAGCTTCGGGAACATCTTCCGCGAGCCTTTTGAATCCATATGGAACAGCCCTGATTATATCGCGTTCAGGGAGAGGTTCCTCAAGCGGGAGAAGGCATATCAGGAGGCGACCTTCGCGCTGCTCCAAAACCCCCGGCTGAAAAATCCCGGAGAACATGTTCTTTCGGATCCCCCGGAGCCCTGCAAAACCTGTCACAAAATCCTGGGAATCTGACTCACCTGCCCACAGGTTCATCACCCCACCTCATTTATCTCTTGCATTGGGATGCCCGATCTGCTATACATGTATATACCTGTCGGTCCCTCCTGAAAGAAAGGCGGACCGGAGGGCTGTAAAAAAACGGGGCGCAGCCCCACTGTGGCGTATTCCATGTCGGACATCTCCTGGCACTTGACGGGCAAAGATTTTTTCTGGCAGCTTCCGCTTGAAAAGCAGGACTTCATTTCTTCTTCCACCGTACGCCGGGTCCCGAAAAACCGGGTGATCTTTCAGGAAGCGCATCGCGCCCATTCCGTCTTTTATCTGGAGGAGGGAAAGGTCCGGATTTACCGGAGCAGCCCCTTCGGGAAGGAAACCATCGTCTCCATCCGGCAGCCCGGAGAGCTGTTCGGTCTGGCGGAGGTCATGGAAAATCACCAGAGGGTCTTCAGCGCCCAGGCGATCACGCCCTGCCGGCTGCGCGAGGTACGGGCCAAGCAGTTCGACACGCTCCTCCGTCGTCATTATCCGCTGGCGCAGCGGGTGATCACCGAGCTGGGACGGCGCCTGCGCTACCTCGGGGAGCAGATCGACAGCCTGATGGTGTGCGACGTATCCACCCGACTGCTGAAGCTGCTCATGTGCATCTGTTGCCACAACGTGACCCACCAGAGCGAGATGAGCCGCCCCATTCCCGTCTCCGTGAAGCTCACCCAGGAACAGATCGCCGCCATGATCGGCTCCACCCAGCAAACCGTTTCGGATACGCTGAAAAAACTGAGACAGCACGGGCTGATCGATATCTCCGGAAAGGAGATCACCCTCCTGAAACCCCAAAAAATATCGGAGCTTGTGCTGCACTGAACTATTCCACGGTTTATCGCCTGCCCGATAGATTTTCTGTCAAACCCTGCCTTATAAGAGATAGGGGAAGTAAAAAGGGTCTCCCGGAATCCAGCGATAAAAGGCAACCTTGAATGGAGGGTAGATCCGTGAACCGTGCGGGCAGCGCATCACAACAGAACAGGCTCACATGTACAACGATATCGATAGCATCGTGCTATCACCGATAAAAAAAAAGACAAAAAGGAGAAAAGACATGCGTTTCAATTACAAGACCCTGCTTCTTTGTGCGGCCATGGCCTGTTTGTGCGCCGCATCTCCGGCGCTGGCGTCCGATTACCCCAGTCGACCGGTGAAAATGCTGACCATGACAGGTCCCGGCGCCCAGATCGATCTGCTGACCCGCGCGCTGGCCAAGTCGATGGGTGATCAGCTTGGGCAACCCGTGTTGGTGAGCAACAACCCCGGCGGTTCCCACGGGAGCGTCATGGCCTCGGAACTCTGCGGCTGCAAACCCGACGGCTACACCCTGGGTGTGTCTGCTACCGCGGCCTTTACCTATTCACCGCATTTTGTGAAAACGACCTACAAGATTGACGATTTCGATTTCATTTCCCTGCTGGGGCTCAACCAGAGCGGACTCGTCTGTGCCCCTAATCGCCCCTGGAATACACTGAAAGACGCCTTTGCATGGGCCAAAAAGGAAAAGAAGGGGCTTACCTATATGTTTCAGGGCTCCGACGACCGGGATGCCATGAAGCGCATCGCCGCGAAGGAGGGGGTAAATCTCGCGCTCATGCCGAGCACAGGCGGTCCTTCGATCATTTCGGCCGTGATGGGCGGACACGCGGACCTGGGGCATCTGGGCGCCATCTTGTTCGAATACGTACAGTCCAACCGCTTGAAGCTGTTGGCCGCCACCACCCCGGAGCGGCTGACGCAATTGGCTGCCGTGCCCACCCTGCGGGAACAGGGCTGGGATGAATCGGTGGAAATGTTTGTGGTGCTGGCGGCGCCGAAAGGCCTGCCCAATCCCGTTGCGACGCAACTGGATAAGACCATCGCAACGCTCGCCAAGGACGACAAGTTCCGCAAGTTCATCACCGCTGATCTGAAAATGGGTCCGGTGACTTTTGGCCGCGACCACGCAAAAGCCTATATGAAAAAAGCCAGCGAGCGCTATGGGCGCGAGGCGGCGGAAGCGAAGAAAAACCCATAAAGCGGGGCGCATAACGGCTGCAACGGCAATGGCCGTTGGGTGATCACCGTCCTATCGGGAAAGAAGAATCTTATGTCGATCAGGCAAAGGGAGAATTTCGTCTACGGGGGCACTGCCCTGGGCAGTCTGGTCTTCTTGTTGTGGATCATTCCTGCCTACTCACCCCCCTATCCGGGTTACGGTGTTTCCGCATCGCTCCTGCCCAATGTAACCATGGGCATCATACTGGGGCTGTCGGTGCTGTCGCTGGTGCGCAATCTTCTGTCGCACCTGCTGGAAAAATCCAAATCGTCCGGGGGAAGCCTTTCCAAGGCACCCAGTCAAGAGGAGAAGGTCCATCTGTGGCATCTCGCCCGTTTCATGGTACCCAGTGTGCTGCTGCTGCCCGCGATGCAGCGGGTGGGCTTCATTCCCGCCGGACTCCTCTTCATGCTGCTGATCCAGTATCTGTGCGGTCAGCGGAAACCCGTTCCTGCGTTGCTCACGGCCGCCGGTTCGGTTTTCACCCTGTACGTGGCCATGCGCTACGGACTTGGGGTCCCCATGCCGTGACACAAAACATGACCGGTCGGGAGCCAGTATGATTGAAACCATCATCGCAGGGCTTGGCGATGCCCTGCATCCGCTCAATTTGCTGTTCGTGCTGCTGGGTGTTATCGCGGGTACGGTTGCAGGGGCCATTCCGGGCATCAACGGGCCCATGGCCATTGCGCTGTGCATTCCCTTATCCTACTACATGTCCCCCGTTGCGGCCATCGGCTTTCTCGTCGGCCTCAACAAGGGGGCTTTCTACGGGGGCGCCATCTCCGGTGTTCTGATCAACACGCCGGGCACACCCGAAGCCGCGGCCACCACATGGGACGGATTTCCATTGGCCAGACAGGGCAAAGGCAAGAAGGCCCTGCTCACGGCGCTCTATGCATCGGTCTCCGGAGACGCCTTTTCGACCGTGGTGCTGATCCTGGTGGCCGCGCCGCTCGCTACGGTGGCCCTGTACATGGGGCCGCCGGAAATCTTCGCCCTCATTTGCGTGGCCATGACCATCATTGCCGGAATGGGAACCCAGTCGCTCGCCCGCGGACTGATCGCAGCCGCCTTCGGAATTTTCATCGGCACCATCGGGATGGACCCCGTATCCGCACTGCCCCGCCTGACATTCGACATCTACCAGCTCGAAAAGGGGATTTCCCTCATCCCCATCGGCATCGGGATTCTGGCATTTTCGGAAATCATCATCCAGCTGGAGCGCTACATCCGGGCGGGCAATCACGGAGAAACGATATCCTTCTCCGCGAAGCGGGAAGACAACCGCGTCTCCTGGGCCGAGTATCGCAGGTGCGTCAAAACGCTCATACGGGCAGCCATTGCGGGCACCGTGGTCGGCGCACTGCCCGGCCTTGGCGCCCCGGTCGCCTCGTTCTTTGCCTATGACCAGGAAAAGAAACGGTCAAAAAATCCGGAGGAGTTCGGCAGAGGCAAACTCGAGGGCATCTGTGCCTCCGAATCGGCCAACAGCGCCGTTGTCGGTGGGAGCCTCATCCCCCTGTTTACTCTGGGGATACCGGGGAATGTGGCCGCGGCCCTGCTCATCGGCGCCTTCGTCATACACGGCATGATCCCGGGCCCATTGATGTTTGAGAAGAATGCGCAGTTCATCTACTCCATCTACGGCAGCCTGATCGTCGCCAATGTTTTTCTGCTCGGCACCGGGCTCGTCGGTTTGAGGATGTTCTGCAGGGTGGTCCAGACCCCCCCCGCCATTCTTTTTCCCATCGTGATCTTCACATGCATCATCGGCTCCTATCTGTCGGGGTTTTCCCTGTTCGAAGTGTCGTGCATGCTGTTTTTCGCCTTTCTCGCGTACTTCATGAAAAAGTTCGATTTCAACCACATCTGCTTTATCATCGGTTTTATTCTTTCCCCCATTTGGGAGACGTCCCTTCAACAGGTCATCATTGCATCGCAGCAAGACCCTTACATGTTTTTCACCCGCCCCGTGGCAATGATTTTGATGGCGATCACGGCCTACGTTGTCATCAAGACAACGGTCGGAACGCTGAAGAAGACAGGACGCCATGACGAGAGAGAACCATCATGCAAAACGCAAGGATAATGATATCTCTTTCTGAATGAACTGTAAGAAATGCAGTCCAACAACACGGAAAAGGGTCGTTATGAATACTTATCTCGACTGGCCCGAGGAGCTGGTCGGCGGCGAGGGTGACACGTTCCGCTGGTCTGAGCCGGGTTCAAACATCAGCCTGGACTTTCACGGCAATCCCGTCAACGCCCAGCTGGCGGTATTTTCCGATGGAAACCACCATATGGCTCTCAAGGATTGCCTGGACATTTTTCTCCGTCAGAACAAAGGCCTGTCAAGGATATTCTACGTCACGACACCCCCGGGTACGCTTCTGAACATATTCAGAAAGGGTGGTATTCAAATCGGCAACCTGTCCATCCCCGTTTCTCCCCATGTCTTCATCAGCCCGCCGCACGTGCTCGATCATCTGATTGCGCAAGGCACGATGCAGACCCACAGGCCTTTTGCACAGCACCGCGGCATGGTCTTGCTGGTTAAAAAAGGCAATCCGCATCACCTTTCCACCTTGAGAGATCTTGCGGAGAAAAATGTTCGCCTGTTCCTTCCCAACCCGGAAACCGAAACCGTCAGCTGCCGGGCCTATATGGATACACTCAAGGCCGTGGCTGCAGGAGAAGGGATCGATCCGTCATTTCTGGCGGACGGGACCGGAAGGCACATCGTATATGGGGAGCGGATCCACCACCGGGAGGCGCCCCAGGCCGTGCTGGATAATCGCGCCGACGCGGCGGTCGTCTATTACCATCTGGCGCTGCGCTATATGAGGGTCTTCCCCGCGCTCTTCGAAATGGTCACCCTGGGGGGTGCGGCGTTATCCGCCCGACCCGGTCCGGACAGCAAGAACGGCAGAACACATGCCGGCACCGTCGGCGACGGCGGAAGGTGGGGAGCGGCATTTCTGCGGTTTTTATCATCCGATCGGGCAGGTGATGTGTATACGCATCACGGATTGTGGCCTGCGACTTGAAAATCTTTTCGACCCTTTTATCGCCTTCCCGATAGAATTGTCCTCAGATTGTCCACTATAAGAGCCGAAATGTAGGAAAGCCCCACCCTGACATTCGGGAAAAGGATCGAACGTATTTCAAAGGAGACAGGAATGGCTGCAGAGACAATAAAAAAAATCGATGAGATCGAAACGGAGATCCTGGAAACGGATCTGTTGATCGTCGGCGGGGGGAACGCCGGTTGTTTTGCGGCCTATGAGGCCAAAACCCTGGATCCCTCCCTCCGGGTGACCATCATGGAGAAGGCCCACATCAGCCGGAGCGGGGCCCTCGCCGCGGGCATGGACGCCATCAACACCTACCTGCGGCAAGACAAGGGGGAAACGCCGGAGAAGCTGGTGAAGTGGAGCCGTGCCCAGATGGGGGGAGGGCCGATCCGGGAAGACCTGGCCCTGTCCAACGCCGAGATTCTCAACGAAGGCATCGAACTGCTCGAGGAGTGGGGCCTGCCCATCATCAAGGACGAGGACGGCGAGAACAAGCTGCGGGGGCGCTATGACATCTCCATCCATGGGGAGCAGCTCAAGCCGATCATGTCGGAAAAAGCGATGGAAGCGGGCGCGCAGGTGCTCAACCGGGTCGTCGCCACGAACCTGCTGATGGACCAGGACCGTTGTATCGGGGCGATGGGCTTCGGCGTTCGGGACGGCAAGTTCTATGTCATCCGGGCCAAGGCCACGATCGTATCCACGGGCGGGGCATGCGGCATCTACAAGTCGCCGGTCACCGATTACTCCGGCGCGCACCATCAGACCTGGATGTGTCCCTTCAACGTGGGCACGGGCTATGCCGTGGGCATCCGGGCCGGAGCCGAGATGACCTCCCTCGAGCAAAGGTGGGTCGCCGTGCGCACGAAGGATTTCTGCGGGCCGGTGGACACCATTGCCGTCGGGTACGGGTGCCTGATGACCAACGGCAAGGGTGAGCGGATCATGGAGGAGCGCTACGGCCATCTGGGCGGCGAGAAGGCCCCGCGCTTCTATCGCCTCAATGCGCCGATGACCGAGTGGCTCGAAGGCCGGGGCCCCACCTATATCGATACCCGGGTGCTGGATCCGCAAGAGGCCAAGGAACTGCGCACCGATATGCTCAACGAGCGGCCCTCGTTCGTCCTCTACCTGGCGTCCCTGGGCATCGACATCACCAAGGAGCCGGTGGAGATCTATGGGAGCGATCCCTATATCGTGGGAGGACATACCGGGAGCGGCTACTGGGTGGACATTGCCCGCATGACGACCATTCCGGGCCTTTTCGCGGCCGGCGAGTCGGCCGGCGGGAGTCCGAACAAGTTTGTGGGAGGCTGCGCCGCCGAGGGCAGGCTGGCCGCCCGGGGGGCTTCGTCCTATCTGAAAGACGTCACCCTCCCGCCGGTCGATGCGGCCCAGATGGAGAAGGAGAAGGAGCGGGTCTTCGCCCCCCTGCTGCGCGGCGCCGAGTTCGACGGCATAACACCCATCGAGATGGAGGAGCGGATGCAGCGGCTCATGGATGAATACGCCGGCGGCGTGCACCAGTTTTACCGGATGAACGAGGAACGGCTGGTCCATGCCCTCCACCACATGCGGAAACTCCAGGAGCAGAGCGGGCTTCTTCATGCAGGGGATCTGCACGGCCTGATGGGCGCCCACGAGGTGATCGACCGGCTCACCATCGCCGAAGTGCTCATCCACCATCTGCTCTTCCGCAAGGAGACCCGGTGGCCCGGATGGCAGACGCGCATGGATTATCCGGAGATCGACCCGAATATGGACTGTTTCGTGGAAAGCGTCCGCAATCCGACGACGGGCGAGATCACATTATTTACACGGCCATACGAACAACTGATTCCCGGAGACCGGACGAAGCCCTGACGCATGTAAAACGCCCGCGGGGCGATACCCGTGGGTTGCGCACCCGGTCATGGGGTCCCGATCTCTGAGACGATGCCATACGACGAGGAGGAAACAATGCCACCGAAAGTGGAAAGAGAAAAATGCGACGGCTGCAAGGCCGAAAAAGAAACGCTCTGCGAACAGGTTTGTCCGGGTGACCTGATGACCCTGGATGAAAACAGCAAGAAGGCCTTCTGCAGAATGCCCCGGGATTGCTGGGACTGCATGTCCTGCGTCAAGATCTGCCCCAAGGGCGCGCTGGAGACCCGGGTGCCCTACCAGCTCGGTTATCACGTGGCGAAGCTCATTCCCCTGATGGGGACCGACACCATCACCTGGACGCTGATCGACCTCAACGGAAAGGTGGAGCGGTTCAATTACACCACAAGGGGCAGCCTGGATTGAGCGAGAAGATCACTCCCAAAGTAGGGCTTTTCATCCTCGATGAGCAGAACCGGTTCAAGCAGTGCATCGATCTGGATGCCATTGTCCAGAAACTCTCGAGGGCGAAGAACACAACCCATTGCGAGATCCTCAAGGACTGGGACACCGACGGCATGCTCGCGACCGTCCGCGAACCGTTTCTGGCCGGGCAAATCAACAGGATCCTCTGGGTGGGCCGGTTCCCGAACGAACAAAGGAAGGCCATCGAAACCGAGCTGGAAAAGGCGGGTCTCAACCGGTATCTGAACGAGTGGTGCGATCCGGCAGAACAGGGCATCGGAAGGGAGGAAGCGGACCGGACCGTCCAGACGCAAAAAGCCCTGACTCTCATGCAGATGGCCGCGGCCCGGACCCGACTTCTGGAGCCCCTGGAACCGCTCGCGCTTCCGGGGGACGAGTCGGTATTGATCATCGGCGCAGGGGTGGCGGGGCTTCATACGGCCGTCACGTTCACAAAGCTCGGCAAGCCGGTTCACCTGGTGGAAGCGCAGGCCGGCGTCGGGGGAAGAGCGGCTTCCCTTCGCAGGCTTTTCCCCCGTCTCTGCGACCCCCACTGCGGGCTGGCCTTCGCCGTCCAGGAACTCGGCCAATCACCCCTGGTCGAGATTCATACCCTCGCCGGAATCAAAGGCATCGAGGGAGGACCCGGGCGATACCACGTCACCATCGGGAAGAAGCCCCGCTACGTCAACGAGCGGCACTGCAACGGCTGCGGTCTGTGCATCGGTGTCTGCCCGGTCACCCGAACCGATGAAGCCCAACCGACGCCGGCCGTTACCGCCCAGGATCCGGCGGCGGGACAGCAGCAGTTGTCCACCGGGGAAAAGGCGATTCATCCGGCGCAACCGATGGCTTTCCCTTCCGCATTTGTGATCGACCGCCATCTCTGCCCCCCGGGGTGCCGGGAATGCGAAAAGGCGTGTCCGCCCAAGGCCGTGGAACTGGAGCAGCCCTATACCGAGAACACGGTGACGGTCGGCGCCGTGATCGCGGCCACGGGCTGGGACCCTTATCCCCTGTCCGCTGTGGAGGAGTTCGGATACGGCCTGTACCCCCGCGTCGTCAGCAACCGGGACATGGAGTCCATCATCGAGGACGGGCCGGAGATCAGGGAGATTGCCTTCGTCCAGTGCGCGGGCAGCCGGGATGAACGGCACCTGACCTACTGCTCGTCGGTCTGCTGTTCGGTCACCCTCAAACAGGTCCTTCGACTCAAGGAACGGTGGCCGCAGGCGCGCTGCACCGTATTTTACCAGGATATCCGGGCTGCCGCCTTTGATGAAGAGCTCTATCAAAAGGCAAAGGCCCTCGACGGGATCCTCTTTGTCCGGGGCAACCCGGCGACCGTCAAACCGGCAGAGGGGGGCGGGCTCACGATTCGGGCGGAAGACACGCTGTCGGGCACCGAGCTGGTCCTGGACATCGACCTCCTCGTGCTTGCAGGAGGCATGATCCCCTCCAGCGGCACCCGGGAAATGGCCGAGCTATTGGATCTTCCGCAGAACCCCTTCGGTTTTTTTGAATCGCACGCACCCTGCCATCCTGAAGAGAGCCAGAGGACGGGCATCCGGGCGGGGGGGGCCTGCCTGGGACCGATGAACATGACCCGGTCGGTGGAATCGGGCCACAGGGCGGCCATGGACCTTTTACCCCTGCTCGGCAAGACGGTGCATGTCGAACCCGGGATCCCCGTCCTGAACCTCGCCAAGTGCGACAAATGCAAGCGGTGCATGGAGGAATGCTCCT
>JBFMBA010000203.1:3986-12116 GCA_040755475.1 Thermodesulfobacteriota bacterium | reverse complement strand
CAGCAGCGACGCCTGCAGGTAGGCGATGAACACCAGAAATACCCCCGTCAGAATCGCGCTGAATCCCAGCATGATCAAGCCCAGCGGCGCCTGGATGGAGGCAAACAGGAGCGACAGGGTCGTCGGCGCCATGAACGCATTCCAGTTGGCGGCGGCAAACACCACCATGACACCGAAAACGAGCAGAACAAGCAACGTGCGCATGTGCATATGCACCTCCTTTGACGAGCGATCTGAAACGTGTCAGCCGACGGACGGTAAAAAAAGTGTTCACCCGATGCTATGAAAGGCCCCCTTGTCTGTCAAGGAGATTTATCAAGCGGGTTCACCGCAATCCTTCTGCAGCGGCATAGCGGGGCTCGTTGAAGTCGAATCCCGGGTAGACGATGCGGCCGTGGTAATGGCTCGAGAGGGTCTCCAAAAAGCTGTAGGTGATGCGGTCAATTTCCGACAGTGTGATCTCACACTCCGAAAACTGTCCGTCTTCCACGGTGTCGGTGATGATTTTTCGGATCAGATGAAGCAGGGTATTCTGGCAATGGCTTTGTAGCGTCCGCGCGGCGGCTTCGATGCAGTCGGCCAGCATGAGAATGGCCGCCGCCTTGGTTTGGGGTTTGGGTCCGAAATAGCGGAACGGGGCTTCCTGCACTTCTCCGTCCGATGGCGCCGCCTGCCCTTTGGCTTTCTCATAAAAGAAATGCATCACTTTGGTTCCGTGGTGCTGGAGGATCAGGTCGACGATCGACGAAGGGAGCTTCGCCTTCTTCGCCATGGATGCGCCGCCGGTGACGTGCCCCTTCAAAATACGGACACTCTGCTCGATCCCGATCCGTTCGTGGGGATTGACCCCCTGCTGGTTTTCCACGAAATATTCGGGATGGGCCGTCTTGCCGATGTCGTGATACAGGCTGGCGATGCGTAAAAAGAGCGGGTTCAGGCCGATGGTTTTGGCGGCTCCTTCGCATAAGGTGCCGACGGCAACGCTGTGGTTATAGGTCCCGGGAGCCTTCAGGATGAGCTCCCGGATGAGGTTGAGATTCATGTTGCCGAGTTCGGAGAGACGCAGTTCCGTCGTCACCATGAAGATGCGTTCACACAAAGGCAGGGTGAATATCAAAAAAATGGAGTTGATCAGTCCCGACAGGAACGCCAGGGCGGCCCCGAAACTCCCGCTGATCCACGCCAGAGGCGCCTGTCCGGCAGCCTGGAGAAGGATGAACAGGACGGCCGAGAAGAGGCCGAGCTTCACCCCCGCCGCGATAAACCCGATTCGCTGATCGGCCTTCCGCATGAAGATCATTCCCGTCAGACCGGTGATCAGGATGTAGAAGTAACCGTAGGAGTCCGCCCCGAGGGAGTGCCCTGCCAGAATGCAGAAAACGAGGAGAAACATCTGGGCGCACCGTTCGCCCGCCAGAAGGGTGACCAGCATCGACCCGTAAGCAAAGGGCAAAAGGTAGTAGAAATACGTTTTGTCGTTGAACGGTGAAGACAGAAAACTCTGGCTGACCGATTCGCAGACAAACCAGGCGGCCTTCAGCAGCAGGAGGTTCACGGTGAGGGTGAGGATCAGAAAGGCCACCAGTCTGAGATAGCGCCACTGGTTCAGGGTGATGAAGCGCACGAAAAAAGCCAGGATCGTCAAAAGTATCCCGGCGAGAACCGCCATACCGAAGACCTGTCTCATGGAGATATCCGTCCGGGAGAGTTTGCGAACGGCGTCGATCTGAGCCAGATGATCCGCTCCGACCTCATCTCCCTGCCGCAGGATAACCTTCCCTTCTTTCAGTTTTCGAAGGACAAGATCGACATTCTTCACATCATCCTGCGCTCGCGACTCCGTCAACGATGCGTCGTATGTCAGATTGGGATTGATCAAACCATTCAGTATGCGGCGAATGTGCCGGCGGCTGGAGACGGCAAGTCCGGGATTCAGGCTGATCTGTTCGTCTATTCTATTACGGATCTGGGCACGTGTCGACAGAAGGGTCACCGGGATGGTTTCCACCTTTCCCGTCACCACATCCGCCTTGTGCATATGCCGTTTCTCCTGGATCATCCGGGCGTCGTCGGGAAAGAGCAGAGAGGAAGCGACATCCCTCAGTATGAGGACGATCTGATCCTCCAGACCCGGCCTGTAACCTTCCCTGACGAGAAAAGTCAGCAGATCGTCCACCGGCGGTTTCATGCCGAGATCCTGCAATGTCGACCGAAGCTTTGACTTCAAAGCAGCCGGCAAGGTGCGAAACGAACGCTTGCCCGGTCTGCCGTGCGATTCCCCTCCGTTCGGGTTGAGCCCCAAGAGGGCACGGGATTGCGCAAAAGCCTTTTGCAGTCTGGACACCTGGTCGGCCGGCAAGGAAGGGTCGAACCGATACACCGGCAATGCCTCTGCTTTTGCCTCCGCCCGTCGCGCCCGTGTGGCGGTTTCGTCCTCTATGAAGACATCCATCGGGATGATGATATCCGCACGGGCGATGTCGCCGGGTTGATACACGGGGGCGCTGAAACGGGTTTGGCGGGTGAGAATAAGGCCGAATACAATCGAAACGGAAATCAATAAAATGGCGAGAACCGCCCTCTCATATCCGCTTAACGGGTTGCCTTTCCCACGCGGTTTCTCGCTGACGGCAGCCGGTTGTCTCCCTTTGAACAGTTTCATCTTCCCTGTGAAAACCGTGGGTGCGATTTTTTCCACAAAGCTCCGGCCTCATCCATATATGCTTCGACATGCCCGGACCAGGGCCTCGCCTGCAGGCCAGGCGCGCGACTTCGAAGAATCAGCGTAGCGAATCCCGAGGAGTGAGGAGTACTTTGCCGTACGCCGCAGCGACGAGGGACGAAGCTTTGGTGCAGCATCCGGGCTTTTTACGAAGCCGTTATTGGTTGTCCTCCTCCACGGCGGCGAACAGCCTGTCCGAATAATCCTGTATGGCCGCCACGACGCGCACCCATGCCGCCATCATGGGGATATCGACCGGATCCTTGATGAATTCCTGGATCGCCAGCTTCAGCGAGTCGACGAAGGCGTCCACGGCCTCGATCTCCTCGTGCCGGTCGTAGACCAGGCCGTTGAGCAGCGCCAGGGCGTTGTATTTCTCGATCGCGATCCTGGCTTCCTGGATATAGGCCGTCAGCAGGGTCCGGAAAAAGGCGTCGCTCATCACCAGGCCGTCCTGGCTCAGGAACCGGAACATGGCCTTGCCGATGTCCGTCGCCATGCGGCCCAGACCCTCGCTGGGCTTGCCCTTCTCCAGGGTCTGGTGCTTGTGCTCGTAGGTGTCGATGATCTCCACCTGGCAGATCCGGTTGACCGAGGTCTTCTGATACACCTCGCTGAGCATGGAGACCTCCAGCCCCCACGTCGGCGATATGCGGATGCCCCTGGCCAGCGAGGTGTCGAAGGAAAACTCCCCCGACAGGGGGTACCGGAAGTTGCCGAGGTATTCGATGAAGGCGTTATGTCCCAGGATCCGCTTCATGGTGCGGATCAGGGGGGTGTAATAGAGGCGGGTCACCCGCCCGAAGAGCCTGTCGGTAACCCTGGCGTAGTACCCCTTGCTGAATTCGAAGCTCAGGGCGGGGTGCACCACCGGATAGATGAGCCGTGCGACCATCTCCTTGCTGTAGTTGACGATGTCGCAGTCGTGCAGGGCAATGGCATAGATATCCCGATCCGAAAGGATATAACCGAGTGACATCCAGACCGAGCGCCCCTTGCCCGGGGTTTCCAGATTGAATTCCGCGTTCATCAGCTCTTTGAGCAGCGCCTGCATGCGGGGCCCGTCATGCCATACCACCCGGACCGGCACCGGCAGTGCCGACATGATTTTCCTGACCTTTTGGAATTGCGCTTCGGTCGCCCGGTCCAGCGAGAGGATAACCCGGTCGAGATAGTCCACCCCCTTGAGCTCCTTGATGATTTTTGGCATCGCCGCACCGTCGAATTCCGTCACCAGAGCCGGCAAAAGAAGAACCATCTTTCGCTTTCGTGCAATCGCCCTGAGTTCCTGCTCGATTTCCCCGACCGGTCTTTCCTTCAGTTTCTGCAGGGTCGTGATCACCCCGTTCTGACAAAAATCAGCCATACCTATTTCTCCTTTCCTTCCCAAAGCTCGACGAGGTAGTCTTTCATCGTCTCGAATACCATGGCGTTATCCTCAAAATGCTGCTCCGAGGCCTCCTGGGTCTTGTCACGAAGCTCGTTGACCAGGGAGCCCACCCGTCCGAAGTAAAGCGGAGTCAGGGTGTCGAGCACCTTGAACCGTTGCCGGGGGGTCCGGTGGAAGGCGTTGGCATACCGGTAGACGATCCGGACCCAGACGTCGATGGGCATCAGGAACTGCTCTTTTTTTTCCGTTCCGGCGAGTTGCCGGATGATTTGCAAGTCGCCCTCCTCGATGATATTCCCCCACACGCTGCCGAAGTTGTTCATGCCGGCCTTGAAATACTCGATGAGATTGGCCTGATCGATGTCAAACGGCTCGGCCCCCTGCCCGGCAAACTCCCCGAGGGTGGGGACCTCCACCGACCCCCTGATCTTCATCCAGCGGTCATGGTATTGCTCCATCAGCAGAAACGTGGTTCCCACCACCTGAAGAAACATGGGGCTCAGATCGGTGGAGGGATCCTTGTGGTCATGGAGCTTGGCGCCCAGTTTGGCCTGGCAGATCCGGAAGCCTCCCACGATGGCCGACGTGGTCATCCAGATGTCGATCCCGAACTTGGCAATGTCCGTGGCCCACACATCCTGATCGAGGTAGTGCTTGACCAGCGACGGGGAGATGCCGAAGTCCCCCCCGATCGGCTGCCTGATCCGCTGGCCGTAGAGCGCCCGCGTCAGGTTGTAGGCAATCGTGTTGGTGATGGTCCCGTCGAGTTTGTACCGATTGTAATCGGGCGCCACATAGTCGTAACCGTGGAAGACCGGGTCCAGGAAGTTGCGGACCCATTCCGGAGTAATCGACAGCAGGTCCGAATCGAAGACGGCGACGGCCCTTGCCTTGAGGAAATCCGCCACCTCGAAAACGGCCCGCAATCCGGTCCCCTTGCCGGGAATGCCCCGGTAGATGGTGACGATGCTCTCGATGTTGTAGGATACCGGATCGACCGTGCGGGCCAGATCCCTCGTGTCGTCGGTCGAGCCGCCGTCCGAAACCATGATCAGGGCCTTGAGGTGGGGGTAATACTGCTCGATCCCCTTGATGACCGTCTTGATCACATGGACGATGGAGTCGCCGCTGTAATAGGACGGAATCCCCACCACGATGTCGGCATATTCGAGCTGCTCGATCTTTTTCGTCACATGCGGCCGCAAGGCGGTGGAAAACCGTGTGACTTTCGACATGCCTTCTCTCCTCGTCTCCGTTCAGGACCCCTCGGCGGTGATTCTATCCGTATCGATCCAGTAGCCGCATCACGGCGTCGTTCCATCCCCTGGCCCCCGTCTCCCCTGCCCGGACCATCCCGGCCATATCGATATCCAGATGCCCCTTTTCCGGGCGCGGGATCAGAACAGGAATGTCCACCTGCTCGAACATCTCAAGATCGTTTTCGCTGTCGCCCAGGCCGATGGAAATCCACTCCTCTGCGGTGTTTCGCCTGAAGATCTCGCACACCAGCCGGACGGCTTTCCCCTTGCCCTGTCCCATGCCCATCAAATGGTAAAAACGGCCGCCCCGGGTCACGTTCAACCCCTCTTCCCGTGCCACGTCGCACAGCAGGCCGATCTCGTCCGGCTGCTCCATCACGAACGGCTCGGTGTATTCCCGCTGCCGGGCCAGGACCGCCTTTTCAAGCGGGAGCCCGGTGAGCCCGGCGATTTCTGCGGGCGTCATGTCGCCGAACCCCCGTACGCCGAATCGGACGCGGATCTTCTCGATACATTCACGAACCCGGGAATAGGTCTCTCCCATGACGATCACGGTGTACCCTTCCTTCGCCTCGCCCTTTTCGATGATCAGGTTCCCATACCCGCGGGGGAAAAAAATGCCGCCGCCGTTTTCAACGATGATCGGCTCTTTCAACCCCAATTCCCTCAGCAGGGGTTCCACCTCCCGCCGGGTCTTGCTGGTCGTCACGATCAGGGGAATGCCCGACCGTCTGATCCTGTCGAGCGACGGCGCCGCCTCGGCGTAGGAATAATCCTCATGATTGAGCAGGCTGCCGTCGAGATCGGTAAAAATCATCACGCGCACAGAAATTCCCCATACGATCCGGCAATTTTACAACTGGAAAGATATCCGGTTATGTGATTTCCGGCAGACCGGATCTTGCGTAGGTCGACTGATGCTGATATGGATGAACGTCACGTGGGTCGATGGTATGAGAAGCGGGCCTCCCTGTCAAGGGGTTTTATCTCCGTTGACCCCCTGCGGCGGTGCCTGCCTTTGTGACGGCTGAGCGCCCCTTCGACTATCCGGATGCGGCGTCAGGCGCCATCCGGCTTTCACAGCCAAGGAGGAAACCCTTGATCCAGGGGCGCGGAAGCGGCGTGCTGCTCCACATGTCATCCCTGCCGTCGCCCTTCGGCATCGGAGACATGGGCGAGGGGGCATACCGGTTTGCCGATTTTCTGGCGGAAGCCGGACAGCGCTTCTGGCAGACGCTCCCCGTCCATCCCACCGCGCCCTATTACGGCCATTCGCCCTACATGGGCCTGTCCGCCTTCGCCGGTAACCCGCTTTTCATCAGCCACGAGCCTCTTCTCCGGGAAGGGCTGCTGCGGACGGATGAGGTGGGGAACCCGCCCTCTTCGCCCGACGGCCGCATCGACTTTTCCCGGGTCACGACCTTCAAGGAGCAAATGCTGGGCCTTGCCTGGCGACGGTTCAGCAACCGTCGAAGAGGCCCTCTTGTGGATCAGTGGGAGGCATTCTGCCGGGATAACGACGACTGGCTCGGCGATTTCGCGCTCTTCACCGCGCTCCGGAGGCGGTTTCACTCCACCGGCTGGAGCGACTGGCCCACGGGGATTCGCGACAGAGCGGGCGACGAGATCCGTGCGGCGGAAAAAGACCTTGCGAAAGACCTGAAAAAGACAACATTCATTCAGTTTCTTTTTTTCCGCCAGTGGGAGGCGCTGAAACAATACTGCAACGACCGGAAGATCCTCATCATCGGCGACATGCCGATCTACGTCGGCCATGACAGCGCCGATGTGTGGTCCCATCCCGAGCTGTTCCAGCTGGACCACAACAAAAAGCCTTCCGTGGTGTCGGGGGTTCCCCCCGATGCGCATGGCAAAGCGGGTCAGCTCTGGGGGCACCCTCTGTATCGCTGGAATGAACTCGAAAAAACCGGCTATGACTGGATGATCCGGCGAATCACCCATATCCTCCAATCATTCGATCTGGTGCGAATTGACCATTTCCGGGGATTCGTGAACTACTGGGAAGTCCCCGCCGCCGAAAAAACGGCGGTCCGGGGAAGATGGGTCGACGCGCCGGCCGACGACTTCTTCACCCGCCTCCTCGAGCGCGTTCCGGAAGGATCCCTCCTCTGCGAGGACCTGGGCGTGAGCCCTCCCGATTTCCGGGAGGTGATGAACCGCTTCGGATTTCCCGGCATGAAGGTGCTGCTGTTCGCCTTCGGAAAAGATATGCCCGACAACCCCCATATCCTCCATCGCCATAGGGCCAACAGCGTCGTCTATACGGGAACCCACGACAACAACACCATCCGGGGGTGGTATGACGGGGACGCCTCACCGCGCGACCGATCGAGGCTTTCCCGGTATCTTGGCAAAAAAATCTCCGCCGGGGACCTCCACTGGGATCTCATCAGGCTGGCCATGATGTCCGTGGCCGGCACCGTCATCTTCCCCATGCAGGATGTTCTGGGCCTGGGCCAGGAAGCGCGGATGAACCGCCCGGGAACGGGGGAGGGAAACTGGATGTGGAGACTCACCGACGGTCAGCTGAAGCCCGGGCTTGCCGGCAGGCTGAGGAAAATGACCGCACTGTACGGGAGGCGGGGATGAACCGTCCCTGCTCCCCCCGGCGATGAGATCGGCAGCCCCGTGGAGCGCCACCGGGAGCCCCTCCCCTCGAGCCATCGCCCCCGGACGGCACAGGAACCGCGAAGGAGCGACCCGACCCGTCCCGCCGGAAGTCCCTCCCCGCGGGAGGA
>JBFMBA010000203.1:0-3976 GCA_040755475.1 Thermodesulfobacteriota bacterium | reverse complement strand
GGAAGCCGCCCGGCGATCCCATGAGCGGCCCGCCGGCTCTGTGGCGTCACCGATGGTCACCCCCGCCGTCGGCCGGGGGCAATGCGTTCCCCCGGCCCGACACCGCCTTCAGCGGGTGATCATTTTATTCGGCAGCCAGAGCGTGAGCTCCGGCCAGATCGAGCAGATCACGATCCCCAGAAAAAGTATCAACACGAAAGGCACGGAGCCGACCAGCACCCGGCTCAGAGGCACATCGGGGGCGATCCCCTGGATGACGTACAGATTCAGGCCGACCGGGGGCGTGATCAGTCCCACCTCCATGTTGATCGTCATGATCACCCCGAACCAGATGGGGTCGAATCCATACTTGACCAGCACGGGGTACAGGATGGGCGCCAGGATCAGGATGATCGCCACGGGGGGCATAAAGCACCCCAGGACGAGCATGAAGATGTTGATCATGATCATGAGCGACCATTTGGAGAGACCCGCGTCGACGATGGCGTTGATGATCGACTGGGTGATGTAGAGCTTGGTCATGACCGCCCCGAAGAGGAAAGAGGCGGCGATGATCATGAGGATCATGGTGCTTTCCTTGATCGTCATGTGCAGGACTTTGCGGTAGTCCGTAAGTCCGATCCGGTAGATGACCATGACCAGCAGGAGCGCCGCCACCGAACCCACGCCGGCCGCCTCGCTCGGTGTGGCCCAGCCGCCGTAGAGGCTCCCCATGATGATCACAATCAAAAAGATGAACGGGGCGACGCGGCTGATGGCCGACACCTTTTCCTTCCAGGTGAAGGTGACGTCCTCAAAAAACTCATTGCCGATGCCTTCGGCTGCGGACGGACGGTCCACTGCCCTGCTCCGCTTCAACCTGGCCCACTGAGAATAGATCACCACCCAGATGCACATCATGATGGTGATCAGGATACCGGGAATCACGCCGGCCAGGAAAAGCTTGCCGATCGATGTCTGCGTGGCGATGCCGTAAATGATCATGGTCACGCTGGGCGGAATGAGTATCCCCAGGGTTCCCCCGGCAACGATGCAGCCGGTGGCCAGGGAATCGGGGTATCCCCGTTTGCGCATCTCCGGGATGCCCATGGTGCCGATGGCGGCGGCCGTCGCCGGGCTCGAACCGCAGAGCGCGGAGAAGATGGCGCAGGACACGATGTTGCTCACCGCCAGCCCCCCGGGGAGGCGGTGAAGCCACCGGTGCATCCCCTCATACAGATCCGATCCCGTCCTGGTCGAGGCGATGATGGCGCCCATGAGGATGAACAGGGGAATCGCCAGGAGCCCGAAGTCGTTCAGCCCGTCGAACATCATATGGGCGATGAGGTCGAACTGGTGGCGGTCCATGAACAGCAGGATAAACAGCACGGAGGGGACGCCCAGGGCAAAGGCGATCGGCATGCCGCTGAAGAGGAACAGGAGGGAAACCAGACCGACGATGATGCCCAGAATGTTAGGATCCATGGCTCGTCCCTCCTCTTTTCTCGATGATGTCCGATATCAGAATGACATACTGGAGAGACAGAAGGGTCATGCCCAGCGGAAGAAAGAAGTAGGGGATCGTCAGCGGCGGACCCCAAAGCGATTCGGAGTGCCATCCCTTTGCGGTCGCCTCCCACCACATCCCCCAGCCCTTCCATGCCAGAAGCGCGCAGAACACAAGGGAGATCAGCGAGGTGGCCAGCGACAGCTTTTCGGTAAACCCCCTGGGGAGCAGGCGGATGATCAGGTCGATATTGATGTGCGCGCCGTCTTTGAGACCGTACGCCGCGCCCAGGTAGGTGGCCATGATGGTCAGATACACGGATGTTTCGATCTCCCAGATGGTGGGAATTCTCAGGATGTACCGGACAATCACCTCGTAGGTGAGGATGAAAGCGGAAAGTACGATGGCGATGCTGCTCACGTAATACAAAATGCGGTTGAGATCTTCGATCTTCTGCAACACCTTCCGGAGAAGTTTCATCATCAAACTCCTTCATCTGTCGACGCAAAGAGACGTCCCCCCACCCCGCCATGGGGCGGCCCGCCGGGGGCGCAACCTGCAAGCGCTCCCCCTCGGCAGGCGCCGCCCTGCGGGCCGCCGGCTATCTGCCAGGGGGGGAAAACCGCCCCCCTGGCGACCGGAACAGGGGCGACGACCGGCCCGATTGAGTCTATTCAGGGTTATTTGACGCCCAGCGCCTTTTCCAGCAGTTCCTTCCCCCCTTTGACCTTGTCGCTGTACTCCTTCCAGGCGGTGTTCCTGGCGACCGCCGACCAGGCCTTGAAATCGTCGGGGGTCATGTCGTGGACGATGACGCCTTTGGACTTGAACAGGTTCGTCACCTCGGTATCGTCCCTGATGGCTTCATCCAGGGCGAACTTCTCGAGTTCCTTTCCGACCTCCATGACGATCTTCTGCTGCGCCGGGGAGAGCTTCTTCCAGGTGACCATGCTGATCACCAGGGGTTCGAACATGTACCAGGTTGTGGTGACGCGCGGGGAGGTGTAGTACTTCACCTGTTCGTAGATGCGGAAGGATTCGAAGGAGGAGGAAGAGGTCATGCAGGCGTCCAGCACTCCCGTCTGCAGGGCGAAATAGATGTCGCTGGAGGGCATGCTGGAGATGCCCGCCCCGGCGTCGTGGAGCATCCGCTCGAACATCTTTCCCGCGGCCCGGATCTTTACCCCCTTCATATCCTCCGGCTTGATCAGGGGTTTGGATTTGCCCGCCATCCCGCCGCCGCACCAGGCCCAGGTGACGATCTTCATCCCGTTTTCTTCACAAAGCCTTTCGATCTCCTTGCCGATCGGGGCTTCTTTCCAGCGCATCGCCTGTTGATGGTCCTTGACGATGCAGGGCATCAGCGTGATGGACATCTGGGGGATCTTCCCGGCGGCGTAATCGAGGGGATAGACGGACATGTCCAGCGCGCCCTTGAGCATGGCGTCATACTGGGGCACCGGTTTGAAAAGGGCGGAAGCGGGATAAATCTCGAACTTCAGGGCACCCCCGGTCCTTTCCTCCGTTTTTTTCGCAAAGAGGCGACAGAGCCTGTCCCGGAAGTCCCCCTTGTCGATCGTCCCGCCCGGCCACTGGTGGGAGATCTTGATGGTCAGCGGCGGGCCCACGGGTTTGACCTGGGCCAGGCTCTGCGACCAGCTGAACAAAAGAAACAGCGATACGACAACGACAACCCATGTGATTTTTCGATGGTCCATTTTTCGTCCCTCCTTTATGTGATGAATGAACCCCCTTCCCGGTGTCGAACCGGCGCTTTCGCAAAAAGCCCCGGCGAGCCCTGAAGCGCACGGCCACTCCACGCCGGTCCGGGCGTGCGACGCCAAACCGCGACCCGCCAAGAGGGTTGCAGCGACAGACCGGCCACGCTGGCCGGAAAGCCTCCGCACGCTCACTGGCAGGCCCTCATCTGCTTCGGCCCTGCACCCGGCAATGCCGCATCAAAGGGAAAACCGGTACACGGCGCTCTCTGCGACCCGCTGGCGGGCACTGCGCCTCGGAGGCAGAGCACGCCCGTACATCTTCCGCGCACCGCCGGTATCCCATGTTCACGTTATATAGGGTCTGCCGAGTTGCCAGGGTACAGCTGCACTTTTCCGCCCGACGGGCGGACTGTCTGGACAATGGCTGAAAAATCCGGCCTCATTGCGCCCGATCGCCCCGCGGTCGGAGAATCAGGTTGCGCAGCCGGTGTCAAGGAATGAGGCGCACCCGGAAGGTGCCCGGTCATCGAAAATGGAGCGTAGAACCACGGAGGCCACCCGTGAAGGAAGCGGTTTCCTGGGAAACCCAAGCCTGGTGTATTATAAATATATACACGGGTCTGTCAAGACATTTCTTCTGACCGAATTGCCTCAAATAAAATGTTACCGAAGGAGGTGTTAAAAAAGGATCGTTGACTCATAATTCAATGTTACCGAATATCGTCCTCTCACAGGAGGGATAATTATGAGTCCAATGTCAAAGAAGGAG
>JBFMBA010000202.1:0-9494 GCA_040755475.1 Thermodesulfobacteriota bacterium | reverse complement strand
CGGCGCTTCCGGCCAGATCGTTTTGCATCGGAGCAGCTCCGTCGGCGCCAGCCGCCCGTGGTCGGCCGACAGGATCCCGTTCCTCCCCGGTTGTCAATTGATTCTGCAATTGAATCTTGACATGCAGGAGCACCTTAGCCTATATTCGGCGGGGCGTGAGTAAGTTAGAAATCCTTTTTTGTGTTTTTCCCTTTCGGATTCTTTGTCCGCCGCTCGAGGCGTCATATGCATAGATAAACGGATCACCCCCCGTCCGCTTCCGACGGGGTGGTTTATCGCGTTAATCAGGAGGGATCAATGGGCGATACATTTACACACATAGGCGAACTCCTGGCAAGAAACGCCAGCATGTGCCCTGATGATGTAGCCCTTATCGAACGGATCCCCGCTCAGAAGAAAAGATCGGAAATAACCTGGAAGCAATTCGACGACCAGGCAAATCGCTTTGCCAATGTACTTTTGAAAAAAGGCATCAAGAAAGGCGACAAAGTCGTCCATTTCATGATGAACTCCATCGATTGGCTCGTGGCATATTTCGGCATTGTCAGAACGGGGGCTTGGGTCGTACCGCTCAATTTCCGTTTTACGGCGGAAGATGTGAAGTACTGCTGTGACGTGGCAGAGCCGAAGCTCATCGTCTTGGATGAAGAATTCACGGACAGAATAACGGCCATAAAGGATCAGCTTCCGACTGTAGAGGAATACATCTGCGTCGGAAATAAAACGCCCGGTTATGCCCAGCACTACGCAACACTCGTTTCAGGAGCGCCGCCGGCGGCATTGAGCGTAAAAATAGATCCCCATGACGAATGCGGGCTCTACTTTACCTCAGGTACAACCGGCCAGCCAAAACCCATCCTTCTGACCCACGGCAACATGCTCTCGGCGTGCATCACGGAAAATGCCCACCATCGACAAACGAAGCAGGACTGCTTTATCCTCATTCCGCCGCTTTACCACACCGGCGCCAAAATGCACTGGTTCGGAAGTTTTATCGTCGCGGGCAAGGCGGTTATTCTCAAAGGCGTATCACCCGAATGGACCCTCGAAGCGGTGAGCGAAGAAGGGGGGACCATCGTTTGGCTCCTGGTACCGTGGGCCCAGGATATACTCCTGAAATTTGAGAGCGGCGAACTGAAGCCGTCCAACTACAAATTGGATCAGTGGAGGCTCATGCACATCGGCGCGCAGCCGGTTCCACCTTCCTTGATCAGAAAATGGAAAGAACTCTTCCCCGCCATGGATTACGACACCAATTACGGTCTGAGCGAGTCCACTGGTCCGGGCTGTGTCCATCTGGGCATGGGCAACGAACACAAGATCGGCGCCATCGGGATACCGGGTTTCAACTGGGAATTCAAGATTGTGGACGAGAATGGCCAGACATTGAAGCAGGGGGATGTGGGAGAACTTTGCGTACGAGGGCCGGGTGTCATGAGAGAATACTACCGAAACCCCGAGGCAACAAAAAAGGCGCTCATCGACGGCTGGCTTTTTACGGGCGATATGGCACGTGCCGACGAAGACGGCTTCATCTGGCTCGTGGATCGCAAAAAGGACATCATCATCACGGGAGGAGAAAATGTCTTTCCTGTCGAGATTGAAGATTTCTTCCATGCCCACCCTAAAATCAAGGACGTGGCCGCCATCGGTCTTGCCGACGAACGTCTCGGAGAAATTGTCGCCGTTGTGATTGAAACGAAACCGGGCGTGAGCCTTACAGAGGATGAAGTTGTAGAATTCGGTGCGGCTCTGCCAAAATACAAGCGACCGAGGAAAGTTTTCTTCGGGAACATACCAAGAAACCCCACTGGTAAAATTGAAAAACCGAAGCTCCGCAAGCAATATGCCGGTATTTCCGAGGCATTCAAAATCTAAACCAGTAACCCCTTACCCCATGAGCAGATTGGGGCGCCGGAGCGCCAGGTAAGGGGAGATAAGAAGCAGCGATGAAGACCCCTGCGGGGGACCAGAGCCAGACGGATTTTTTCCACTTCCATTCTTTCAACGAAAAGGGGGTGCTGCAATGGAAAGTGAGCGGGATTTTCAGCCCCGGTCGTTCGCGGTGGTCGGCGCCGGACCGGTCGGGTGTATTGTCGCCGCATTTCTGGCCAAAGGGGGTTATGAGGTCACGCTGTGCGACGTCTTTCCGGAGCTTCTCGCGCCGGCCCTCGATCCCGGCATCATCATCGAAGGGGCTGAACAGCTCCGGCAATCCGTGACAAGAACCTGCACCAGCGTTGACGATCTGGCGGACTACCATCCCGATGTCATTTTCCTTACCGTCAAGGCCAACGCCCTGCCGCTGATCGCTTCAGCCATAGAGGGTTTTTACAGGGACGGTCTCTACGTCATCAGCTGGCAGAACGGCATAGACACCGAAGCGGTGATCGCGCAAACCCTCGGCAAAAAACCGGTGATGCGGGCGGTCGTCAATTACGGCTGCAGCCTTGTAAAACCCGGCCATGTCCATATGGCCTTTCATCATCCCCCCCATCTGCTGCAGGAGCTCGACCCCGCCTCCGCCCCCGAGGCGATTGCCGTCGCCAACATCCTGACCGGATGCGGGCTGCAGACCGGCCACGCCAACAACATCCATTCGATGGTCTGGCGAAAGGCGATCCTGAATTCTTCGATGAACCCCGTCTGCGCGGTGACCGGTTTGACCATGGCGCAGGCGATGAACGATCCGATCATCCTGCAGATTGTCGAATCGCTGCTCAAGGAGTGCATCACCGTTGCCAGGGCCAACGAGATCGAACTCGGCTGGAACTACTACCCCCAGGCGATCGAGTACATGAGAAAGGCTGGCGACCACAAGCCTTCCATGCTCATCGACATCGAAAACCGGCGACGGACGGAGATCGATTTCATGAACGGGAAAATCGTCGAGTACAGCCGGCAGGCGGGGATCGAAGCCCCCTTCAACCGGACCTTGTGGGCCCTTGTGAAAGGGTTGGAACTGAAATAGACCGACGTGAACGATGCGATGGCCCATACCCGGCCCGTGTTTGTCGGGGTAGACATCGGCGCCTCCCGGACAAAGGTGGCCGTGCTCGATTCGACCCGGAAGCTGCTCGGACATGCCGTCACCAGGTCAGGAAGCGATTTTGTCGCCGCCGCCGAGGATTGCCTGACGGCTTCCCTCGCCATGGCCCGATCGTCCCGGGAAGCGATAGGCTGCGCTGTCTCAACGGGATACGGAAGAAAAAACGCAACCTTCGCCGCGGCCAACCGGACCGAGATCAGCTGCCACGGCAGGGGATGCTTTCACTGCTTCCCGTTCCAGATCAGCATCATCGACATCGGCGGCCAGGATAATAAAATTATCAGGCTCGACGGTGCGGGCCGCCGCACCGGTTTTAAAATGAATCGAAAATGCGCCGCCGGGACGGGGGCCTTTCTCGAGGAGATGTCCGCCCGCCTCAATGTCCCGCTGGAGGAGATGGACGGCCTGGCCAGGCAGTCCCGGAGCCCGGTCGAACTGGGGAGTTACTGCACCGTCTTTACGGCAACGGAGGTGCTGGAAAAGATCCGCCAGGGAAAACCGCTGCCGGACATCATCGGCGGCCTCTTTCTGTCGGTCATCAAGCGGATCCTGGAAATGGAGCCCCTGACGGGTCATATCGTCATGACGGGGGGCGTGGTGGCCCACAACCCGTTTCTTGTCACCATGGCCGAGCAGATCCTCGGCAGGAAGCTGCTCGTACCCGAGCACCCCCAGTTGACCGGGGCGATCGGCGCCGCGCTTTACGCCGTTGAAGCCGGCGTGGATGCATGACAGTTTTGCGCAATTTGGAAATCATGTCCGGCAGCACGCATTGGAGGTTTTTCGGGGCCCCCTGCCTCCGCAGCGTAGCGCCCGCAAAGACGACTGTTTGAGCACTTCAGCGCGAGTTTCGTCTTTGCAGCGAAGCGAGGAGCTTCAGGGTCGGAAAATGTCCAGCGTGCGCAGGGAATATGATTTCCAAAAATTTCGCATGTATTACACACGAGGTGTCACATGGCTCACTGGATCAATCTTGGCCAAATGCTGAAGGTGAACGCAAAGAAGTTCCCCGCAAAGACCGCGATGAAGGACAGGGAGAGAAGTTTCACCTACCGGGAAATGAACGAACGGGTGAACCGGCTGGCGGGCAGCCTTCTTTCCATGGGGCTCAGGAAAGGGGACAAGGTGGCGGTCCTGCTCGAAAACTGCATCGAGATCGTAGAGGTCTATCTGGCAACGGCGAAAACGGGTATCGTCATCGTACCGATCAACTTTCGTCTCGCCGGCAGGGATATCGAGTATATCCTCGACAATTCCGACGCGCAGATGCTGATCGTCGACAGCGAATTCGTGCCGGTGATCGACACGATGCGGTCGCGGCTCGCCAACATCCCCGCGGATCGATACGCCGTGGTGGGCGCGATGCGGCAGGGCTACATGGAATATGACCGGCTCATCGAGTGTTCATCGGACCGCGAACCGGACGCGCAGGTTCGCCCGGAGGACCCGTGGATATTGATCTACACCTCCGGCACCACGGGAAAACCCAAGGGCGTGTTGCGTTCCCACGAGTCGCACATTGCCTTCTATCTGCTCAACACCGTCGACTCCGGATTTACCCTCCATGACATCTGCCTCAATGTGATGCCCCTGTGCCATATCAACTCGACCTTCTATACCTTCACATTCCTTTACATCGGCGGCACGGCCTATATCCATCCCGCCCGGTCGTTCAAGGCAGAGGAGATCCTGGAGATCATCGAAAGGGAAAAGATCACCTTCATCTCGCTGATTCCCACCCATTACAACCTCATACTCAACACACCCTCCGAGGCACGGCGCCGGAATGTGAGCTCCATCCGAAAGCTGCTGTGCTCTTCCGCCCCGGTGCGTAAAAACATGAAGCTCGCCATTCTGGACTTCTTCCCCGGCGTCGAGCTCTATGAAGCTTACGGATCCACGGAGGCCGGCATCGTCACCATCCTGAAGCCGGAAGACCAGATGAGGAAACTTGGCTCCATCGGATACGAAGCGGTCGGTACCGATTTCGTGAAAATCATGAACGCGGAGGGCCAGGAGGCCGCCGTCGGGGAGGTGGGAGAGCTCTACGCCCGCGGGCCCATGCTCTTTGACGGGTATTACAAGATGCCCGAGAAGACCGCCGCCGCTTTTCGAGGCGAATGGTTCTCCGCCGGGGATATGGCCCGGCAGGACGAGGACGGGTTTTATCAGATCGTGGACCGCAAGGACAACATGATCATCACTGGGGGCGAGCATGCCTATCCCAGTGAAGTCGAAGAGGTCGTCGGCAGCCATCCGGCCGTCTACGATACCGCGGTCATCGGCGTCCCCGACGAGAAATGGGGCGAAAAAGTGGTCGCCGTGGTCATTCCCAGGGCGGAGGTGGACGAACAGACGCTCATCGAATACTGCAGGGACAAGCTGGCCGCATTCAAGCGGCCCAAAGAGATCCACTTCATCAAAGCGGAGGAGATGCCGCGAACGCCGACGGGCAAAATCCTGCACCGCCTGTTGCGGGAGAGATACTGCCGGTAAGCCAGACCTCCCCGCCTTTACTTCGTTTCCAGCATCCCGAATGTTTTCGCGTCGATCAGCTTGACGCCGTTTTTCGTGAGTACCTCGACCGCCTTGTCGTTATCGCTGAAGTGAAAAATCATGACCGCCTTTTTCGATGAAAAACCGATAAAGGCGTACATGTAGGTCACATTGACCTTCGCTTTCTGCAGCGGCTTCAGAAGCGCGGCAAGCTGTCCGGGCTTGTCTTCTATTTCCGCAGCCACCACCTCGTCCACCTTTGCGGGTATCTGTTTTTCCATCAGGATGCGCCGGGTCTTTGTCAAGTCCGACACAAGCAGCCTCAGGATTCCGAATTCTCCCGTATCAACGAGATTCAGGGCACGCAGGTTCACCCCCGCGTCTCCCAGCGCCTTGGTGATCTCCAACAGGCGGCCGGGCGAGTTTTCAATATAAACGGCGATCTGTTTGAGTTTCATATGAGCCTCCCCATATCCTTTTCTTTTGATGCAGATCCAAGGGTGACAGTTTCGTAAAAAAAGCCGCCCCACATTCAAGACTGCTGCGGCTTTTTCGAGGGCCTCAAGGGTAAATCGCGCAACAAACAGAACGGCCCTGGCGCGGCGAACCCGCCCTGTGCGTCTTCCTATATCCCCGTCGGTCCGATAATGTCAAGAAGCTTGAGGCCGCGCCGCTCAACCCAGCCCCTCCGATCGGGGCGGGGCGCCCGGCCGGTTCGGCGGACGGAGCAGGAAGGGTAGCGGCGGAAGCGCAAGCGGTGCCAGCCGATCGCCTTCATAGAGAACCTGGGCGAGGTAGAGCCCCGACGGGGGCGCCGTACGCTGCGCGGGAAGCGCCGAATCCCCGTTCAGCATGCCCTTCACCTCGACCGGAGAGAGGGTTCCCCGTCCCGCCTCCGCCATGATGCCGACCAGCCGACGGACCATCTTCCAGAGAAAATGGGAGCCCGCGATCCGAAAGACGATCCATTCACCCCAGGAGGCCACGTCGATCCGGTCGATCTGCACCTCGGTGGAGAGATGCTTGTCGATCCGCCGATCGGCAAAGGAGGCAAAATCATGAAATCCCCGGAACAGCTCCGCCGCCGCCCGCATCCGGTCCAGGTCCAGGTGATCCTTCACCCACCAGACATGGCGTTTTCCGAAGGCGGTGCGCCTGCGTGATATGAGATACAGATAGCACCTCTGCATCGCCGAATGCCGGGCGTGAAAGCCGGCCGGCGCCTCTTTGACCTCCAGGATATTGATCGCGGCGGGCAGCAGATCGTTGAGACCGTGGACAATGCGCTGCGGCGGCAGGCGGCGCGGGGCGTCCAGGTGGGCAACCTGGGCCAGGGCATGAACACCGGCATCGGTCCGTCCCGCCCCCTGGACATCCACCCTTCCGCCGAAGAGCTCGCTGGCCGCTTCGATCAGCGTCCCCTGGATGCTCCGGGCATTGGTCTGGGATTGCCAGCCGCTGAAGCCGGTTCCGTCGTATTCGAGTGTCAGCTTGTATTTACAGGCCTTCGACATCACATAAACCTTCTCACAGGGGGCGTCCCTTGAGGCGTCCCGGTCTTATTGCCGTTCAGTGTAGGGTGTTTCGCGATTTCCTGCAACCGCTTTCCGCTTTCCGAAGATTCCGATGCGACCGGCCGGGGCGGGCCTTTCCCTTCTCGATCCCGGCACATTTTTTTATGGCATTTACCCGTAAACCTTGGTATATTTCCCCCGGCACCGAAAGAAAAAGGGCGAAACCGGACGCATTCATCTTCTCGGGTCAGGTGAAGAGTGAACCAATCGATCAACCAGGCGCCTCGGATCTGTATGCAGAGCATCGGAGACGCCAACCTTTCATACCACCTCTATGAAGGGAAAGGCCCCCCCCTGATCCTGCTCCACGCCGCCGGCTTTCTGCCCTGGCTCTGGCACCCCCTGGCGCGGGATCTCCGTGCCGACTACCGGATCATCGCCCCTTCCTTCTGCGACCATCGCGAGGCGGTCCCGGAGGAAGGCGGTCTTCACTGGTCAACGCTTGCGGCGGATACGGTCCGGCTATGCGACGCGCTGCACTTGAAGAAACCCTTTCTGGCGGGCCATTCCATGGGGGCGACGGTGCTCCTGATCGCCCACGCTCTTCACGGACTCCCCGCGGCGGGAATGGTCCTGATCGAACCCATCATTCTCCCGGCGGCCTTTTACGGCGGACGCATGCGCGTGGATGAACATCCCCTCGCCGTCAAGGCAATCCAGCGGACAAACTTCTGGCACAACAGGGACGAGGCCATGACCTACCTGCGGTCGCGCGCCCTGTTTCAGAACTGGGACCCGGAGATGCTCGAGCTTTACATCCGCCACGGCATGATCGAACAGGGGGGCGGAATCCAGCTCGCCTGCAGCCCCCGGCGGGAGGCGGCCCTCTTCATGGGGGGAAGACACCTGGATCCCTGGCCCCTTCTTGCAAAAATCACCTGCCCCGTCCTGCTGGTGGAAGGGGACATGAGCGAAAACAGAGCCTTCATCGATCTGGACCGGGTCCAGTCGCTCATCCCCGGCTGCCGGCGCCTGACGGTGAAAGGGACCGGCCACCTGATTCCCATGGAGCGGCCCCGGGAGGTGACCCGCATGATCCGGAATTTCTTTTGTTCCTGAGACCGGAATGAAAGCGCTTGTCCTGACACCCACTTTTTTTCCGCGACTGACCGGCAATGCCGTCACGGTGGAACGGATCACCCGCGGTCTGGCCGAATGCGGCATACCATGCCGCGTGATCGACCTGTCCGCCGTGACCGAGGAGGAAACCATCCAAGCGGCTGCGGCGTTCCGGCCGGACCTGATCCACGGCTTTCACGCCTTCAAGGCCGGGCGCATCGGCCTGAAAATAAGAGATCTCCTCGGAACCCCCCTGATCACCACACTCACGGGAACCGACCTGCACGCGGATCTCAGAGAGCCGCGCCGCAGGAGAGCGGTTCTCCATGTCCTGGCGCGGTCCGAAGGTGTGACCGTCTTCAATGAGGCCGCCCGGCGGCTCATCGTGCGGGAGGGCGTCAACCGGGAAAGAATCTCGGTGATCCCCCAGTCGGTCCATTTTCCGGAAAGCCGTCGGCGGGACTTTCGGGCCGAATGGGGGATCGGACGCCGGACAAAGGTTCTTCTGCTGATGGGCGGCATCCGGAGAATCAAGAATTTCGGATACGCCTTCCCCGTTCTGGAGAAGGTGCGTGAAAAGGTACCCGACCTGTGCCTGCTGCTCGCCGGAGGCGTTCTGGAGACAGAAGAATTCCACCGACTGCAGCGAAGAAGCGGCGGCAGACCATGGATTCGATTCCTGGGCCAAATCCCGAGGGCGGAGATCCCCTCCCTTCTCGAGTGTGCCGACATCGTCATGAACACCTCGGATTCAGAATCCGATGCCAATGCCGTCATGGAAGCCCTGGCCTTCGGCAAGGCGGTCGTGGGCCGCCGCATTCCGGGCAACATCTCACTGCTCACGGACTGCGCCGGCTTTCTGTTCTCCGGCAGGGATGAACTCCATGCACTGCTCCTTCGCCTTCTCCAAAACGGGGAGGAGGCTGCACAGGCAGGCCGTCGGGCAAAGCAGCTTATGGCCGCCCGCTACGGCCGCCACCGTGAACAGGTGGACTATCTGCGACTTTACGGCTGGACGGCCGATCAGGGGGTAGGTCGCAGTGGTCTGTCGATGAACCGCTCGATGCCGACTACCGGAGTCACCCCGGCCGGGCCGGATTTCGGCAGCATGGTATCGACATCGGAGAAGAAAAAGGAGGAAAGGGAGATGGCAAAGGTAAAGAAAGGCGAGTATCTGAGTTGCGAGGTATGCGGTCTGGTGGTGGTGGTGGATGAGGCGTGCGGTTGTGCGGCAGTGGAGATCATCTGCTGTGAAACCGCCATGGCCAAGGGAAAGCCGGCCGCCGGTAAGAAGACCCCGGCCAAGGCCCCCAAAG
>JBFMBA010000201.1:0-2263 GCA_040755475.1 Thermodesulfobacteriota bacterium | reverse complement strand
GAGGCGCAGGTGGGGGTGGTCCACGGCCGGATGACGCCCACGGAGATCGAGACCGCCATGACGCGATTCGTCCGGCGGGAGGACAATGTCCTGGTCAGCACGACGATCATCGGATCCGGCCTCGACATCCCCACGGCCAACACGATCGTCATCAACCGGGCCGACCGCTTCGGCCTGGCCCAGCTCTACCAGATCCGCGGGCGTGTCGGCCGGTCGAAGGAGGAGGCTTTCGCCTATCTGCTCGTTCCCAAGGGGGCGATGCTCTCCCGGGACGCCGCCAAGCGCCTCCAGGTGATCATGGACTTCACCGAACCGGGCTCGGGCTTCCGGATCGCCTCGAACGACCTGGAGATCCGGGGGGCCGGGAACCTGCTGGGGGCCTCGCAGTCCGGTCATGTTTCCGCCGTGGGCTACGAACTGTACACGGAGCTGATGGACAGGGCGATCCGGGAGATCAAGGGGGAGTCGCCGCCGGAGGAGGAGGTCAAACCGGAGATCCATCTCGGCATCCCGGCCTACATCCCCGAGCAATACATGGCCGACGAGCATCGGCGACTCGTGACCTACAAGAAGGCCTCGCTCGCCGCGACGGACGAGGAGCTTGCCGGCATCCGGGAAGAGCTCCTTGACTGCTACGGCCTGGTGCCCCCCGAGGTGGAGAACCTCTTTTCGGTGATCGGCATTCGGAATCTGCTCAAAACCCTCAGAGGGAAGCGACTGGGCTACGACGGGAAGGTGATGACCGTTTTTCTGCAGGAGAGCAGCCCCGTCGACCCGGGGCGGATCATGGACCTCTACCGGCGGAAGGTGCGCGGGGTGCAGCTCACCCCCGATCTGAAACTGACCGTCCCCATGCCCCAACTGGAGGGGCGCCAGATCCTCGACCGGGCGCGGGAACTGCTCCGGGAGCTGGGAGGGCAGGGATGAGGGCCTTGCGGAAAAGGGTTCCCATTCCTCTCAGGGGGATTGACGAAGGGGCGCAAATCCGATAGGTTCTGCTGAACGGTCAGGTACAGCCATGCGCGGAAAGAAAAGTTCGGCAACACAGACGGGGACGGGGCTTCGCGGACGGCGGGCGCTCCGATGGATACCCGTGCTGTTGTTGCTTCTGGCCGCCTGCCGCGTCCAGGAGCCGCCGGCGCCGCCGCCGGCGGCGATGGTGAACGGCGAGCCGATCGGCGCGGAGGAATTCCTGCAGAGGCTGGAGGAGCATGCCGCGCTCCTGAACGGCAAAGCGGTGCTCAAACCCGAACAGAAATCCTCCCTGAAGGAGGAGGTGCTCAGCCGTCTGATCGAGGAGAGACTGGTGCTTCATCGTGCCCGCGCGCTGTCGCTGGCGGTCGGCGAAGCGGAAACCGAGACGCGGATCGGAGACATCAGAAAGGACTATGGCGAGGACAACTTCGGGGCGCTCTTCGGCGACGGCGGCATCGATTACGCCGACTGGAAGAGGTCGCTGCAGCGGCGGATGCTCCTGGAGAAGGTCATCGACAGGGAGGTGAACGCGAAGATCCAGGTGACGGATGCGGAGGCGGAGCAGTATTTCAAGACCAACCGCAAACGTTACGTCTTCGCGCAGCGGGTCCGGGTCACGCAGATCGTCATTCGCGACCGCGACCGGGCCGAGGGGATCCTGAAAAGATTGAAGGCGGGCGAAGATTTTGGTAAGGTGGCCCGCGAACTGTCCATCGGTCCCGAGGCGGATCGGGGCGGCGATCTGGGTTTTTTCGAACGGGGCACCATGCCCGAGGCGATCGACCGGGTGGTTTTTTCGCTCCCGGTGGGGAAACTCAGCCGCGTCGTTCGCAGTCCGTACGGCTACCATATCTTCAAGGTACTGGAAAAGGATGACGCCAAAAGGCAGGGATTTGCCGAAATGAGAGAGCGGGTAAGGGCCGACGTATGGAAGCTCAAGGAGGCCCAGGCCTATGAACGCTGGATCGAGGACTTGAAGGAAAAGGCCGATATCCGTATCAGCCGGCCTCTTCCCGACGGTCCGCTCCCGGCCACGGTCAAGAAACCGCCGCCGGCGGGACCGGGCGAACCGTGACGGGGTGCCCCGGCGCCCTGGCGCCGCCTGAACGGGTACGCATCCCGCAATCACGGCCCTGTGGGCGGGGTCCGGGGATGCACCGGCAACAAAGAAGGTCACCCTATCGGGACGCCCCGTACGGGGGCGCAAGAAACCCGGCTTCAGGCGGAGAAAAAAGAAAAACAGGACGCTGACGGACCGGCAGAAGCCACCCGGCGGGCGGACAGTCAC
>JBFMBA010000200.1:0-8285 GCA_040755475.1 Thermodesulfobacteriota bacterium | reverse complement strand
GAAATTAATTGAAATATCCCCTTTGGTCAAGGACTATTCGACCGGGCAGTTCGGCCCGGATGGTGGATCAAATCCCGTGTCGAAAACGGGAGAGTGGCATCCACTCCGTTGGCCGGACTCGAAATCAGGGAGAGATGCACCCAGGAACACGCATCGGAAAGCTTGCCAAAGCCCTATCGGGCAATCAAGCAGATGGGACAGTACGGGGATGAGGGACCGGATCACTCAAGCTTGGCACGTTCCCTTCAGTGAAAGCCCGGGGAAAAGGCTGGATTTTTCGTGCCTCTTTGCCTATAAAGGGGTGTCGCTCCATCGGGCGGGCACAGGACGACAGGGAAACATCATCGGGAAAGGGGCAGCAGATCAATGGTCAAAAATCGGATTGTGAGCCTGGTGGCGGGCCTGTTTCTGCTTATGGCAACCGCCATCCCGGTCATGGCAGCCGAAAGGACGATCCGGTTCGCTATTCCCGGATGCAATGCCTGAGGCCCCAAGGCGAGGATAGGTTCTATCCTCTGGGGTATGGACGGTATCATCCGCTACGGGAGTCCTGCGGACAATGAGATCAGTGTCACCTTTGACGATCAGAAGACCGATGAGACGAAGATAGCCGAGGCGCTCGAGCAGGGCGGGGTGTCGCGCCAGGGTAAACAGACACCGGCGCAGCGCCTGCCCTCGTTCTATAGATAGGACGCAAGGCCTTTCTTTTCCAGCGCCTCGACGACCTTTCGTACATCCTGAGACCGGCCCCTGCGGCAGATCAGCAGGGCGTCCTCCGTCTCGACGACCAGAAGGTCCTCCACCCCCACCAGGGCGACGAGCTTTCCGGTGCTGTGGATCAGGGAGTTGACCGTATCGACGCAGACCGTCTCACCGCGCACGGCATTCCCCTCTCGATCCTTTTCGGAAACATCCCACAGCGCATCCCAGCTTCCCAGATCGGACCAGCCGAAGGCCCCCGGGATCACCAGAACATGGTTCGCCTTTTCCATGATCCCGTAATCGATGGATAGGGCCTTCTGCCTCATATAGACGTCGCTCACCACCGCCTCTTCCCGGTCGGTGCCAAGGGCCCGGCGGATCTGCAGGAGACCCTCCGCAAGATCGGGAAGATGGCATCCGATTGCCTCCATGATCGTCGAGGCCTTCCAGACGAACATCCCGCTGTTCCATGAGAATCCGCCCTGGGCCAGGAAGCGTTCCGCCTGCTCCCGCGGCGGCTTTTCCCGGATCGAGCGGACCCGGTAAATCCCCTCGGCGCCGCCTGCCGGGTATGGCTCCCCCTGTTCAATGTAGCCATAACCCGTCTCAGGCCCGGTAGGCCGTATGCCGATCGTGACGAGCGACTCCCCCTGCGACGCCGCGCCGGCGGCGGCGAGGATCACCCTCAAAAACGCCGCCTCGTCGCCGATCCGGTGGTCCGAAGGCAAAACCAGCATGACCGCCTCGGGATCGCGCCTGAGAATATGAAGGGCTGCCAGTCCGATGCAGGGGGCTGTGTTCCGTCCCACCGGTTCGATGAGGATGTTCCCCACAGGGATATCCGGGAGCTGCCGGATCAGCTCCGCCGCATGGGGTCTTCCCGTCACGACCAGGGTCCGTTCGGCGGGCACCAGTGGTCTGATGCGGTCGACGGTTTCGCGAATCATGGTCCGTTCGCTCGAGATGTCGAGAAGGTGCTTGGGCGTCTTCTCCCGGCTTCTGGGCCAGAATCGCGTTCCTTTCCCGCCGGCCATGATGACTGCAAACATCGGATGCCTCCCTGAGGGATGGATAGAGACGCGGCTACACTAACAGAAGGCGCGTCGATTATCAACCACCGGACGACATGGCATATGAATAACCGAATCCGGCATATCCGGAGCAGGATGAACAGGCCGGTACGCCCGTAAACAACGCTTGATTCGTAATGTACGATCGCCTGTCGGTATCACTGACAGGGCATCTCCGCGGTCAGTCCCGCAGAGAACTCCCGGGCGTCACTTGCGACGGCTGCCGCCAGGGTGGCCCATCGGTCCCCACAGGAAGCGGTCCAGGATTGTAAGCCCATCAGCGCTGAAAACAACCAGGAAGCACCGTCTCCGGACAGGAGGCGACGAATTCCGGCCGGCCCTATTTCTACCAGGACCATCCTATGGATGGACAGGGGGATATCCATCTTACCAGCTGTTTTATTATGCTTTTTTCTCCTTGACTCTTTTTACTATCTTTACTATGAACATAGTAAAAGGTATCATCGGGGGGTGTCCATTGGCCGATTCAGCATACACGATCAAGCCCTTTCCGCAGGAACTGCACCGAAAAACGAAAGCCATGGCGGCGCTCGAAGGCATCACCCTCAGAGAACTCATTTTGAAAGCCATGACCCAATACGTGGACAGGCAGCAAACCCATCTCACGGGAAGCAAGCCGACGCTCGAGGCGCTGCTGGGCGCCTGCGTGGAGGACACCAGGAGGCTCATCGGCTCAGAAGAGGCCAAGCGGATTGGAAAGTGGCATGATTTTAAGGGGAATTACTCAAAGATCGTCTCTTTTATTCAATGGAAGCTCCGGGGTGAAAATGGGAAAATAGCCACCCGGCTGGATCATGAGAGCGGAATGAGTCTGGAGAGAATTGTCCTGGATTACTATCCCGAGTTCTTCAATTCCAGCGACATCCGGCAAGCCAGGCGGAACCTGGACATGAAGTCATAGTTCCGTTTTGCATTGAACTGCAAAGCAAACCCGCTTCGGGGCGCCGTTGTCCGGCAGCCCGGCGCGCCACTGGATGCGCGTGGCGGCGCAGAGGGCCCGAAGCGGCGGCCTGGGCACTGTTCACGGCGGCGTCATCCGTCGGCGCGGAGGAAGTCCGTAATACTCCCGCAGTTTTCTGTATTCTGGTTCGTAGGGTTCCCGGTAAAGGCCGATACGGCTCACAGGGGGGAGCCCGGCCAGCTTCTGCAGGTCGACCATCACTTCAACCATTTTCAGTCCTATCTGCATGGCGTTGATGATGGGCGCACCCATATCCGTGATCGGCCCCCCCTCCTTCTCGGAAAAAAGGACCGCCGCCAGAGTCGCAGTGATGACGATGACTTCGGCGCCGTCATGCTCGACGCAGCGGCGCGCCACCTCATTCACCCGCGCGATGAGCGTTTGCGGCGACGTGACTTCCTTCCGGAGCGCGTGGCCGGGCATTCCGAGATGCCGGACGGATGCGAGTCTGTGGCCGAACCCGTAGATCAGCGCCAGATTTTCCATGTCGGGAACCGCATAGTCGATGGTGGTGATGACCGAAAACTTGTGCCCCATCATGCAGGCAAGGTGACCGGCCGACTCGAAGGTGCTGGCGACGGGGATGTTGACAAGCTCCCGGGATTCCAGCAGAGCGGGGTCCGCACCGCAGGCGATGCACACACCGTCATAGCCCTCTTCCTCGGCCTTGAGAATCTGCTCTATGGTGCCGTCCACGGCTTTGGAGCGGAAGTATTTGTGGTGCACGTGACCAATGGGATACCACTCGGCAATGTTGGCAAACGTGATCTCCGTGTCGGGCCGCGCAACGCGCCGGCACAGCTCCAGCTCCCGGGTCTGTGCGGCGTAAGGTTTGAGGAGCAGTATCTTCATGGATCGCCCTTCCTGTCTCGTGCGTGTATGTTTCGTCTCACTGATTATCACTTGTGTTTTTGTTATTTCATGGAGTATGATTAGTCAATCACTATTTTTCCTTTGCGCAGCCCGAGGATGAGCGGTACCGCCGCCGTGACCGGTAGCGCCTGCCGCAAGTCTCGCCCTGTTGGCGGTGCGCTTGACACACATCCGTTTTTAACCACAAGGACAGATCATCAATCCGACAGGAGGGGGAAAAATGACAGGGACTCTGCATCAGATCGGCATCGCTGCATTGAGCGTTTTCTGCTCGGTATCGTTTGTGTGCACCCTTTTTCAGGTCGGGGCTCACGCCCAGACCTACCCGGCCAAACCGCTACGGATGGTGGTCACCAATGCACCCGGCTCGGGTGCGGATGTCATCGCCCGTCTGATCGGAAGCCACCTCGGCGAAGCGCTGGGCCAGCCGATCGTGACCGACAACCGTGCCGGCGCCAGCGGCCGCATCGGCATGGAGGCCGGAGCCCGGTCGGCGCCGGATGGCTACAACCTGCTCATGGTGACCTCATCCAATGTGGTTGCATCGGCGATGTTCGATAACCTCAAGTACGACCTGGTAAAGGATTTTTCACCCATCAGCCTGATCGGGATGACACCCTTCATTTTCGTGGTCAACCCCTCGGTTCCGGCAACAACCGTCACCGAACTGGTCGCGCTGGCCAAATCACAGCCGGGCAAGCTGAAATACGGCCAGGGGTCGGAATCCCAGCACCTGTCCGCCGAAATTTTCAAGTCCATCGCCGGCTGCGACATCTTGAACGTTCCCTACAAGGGCTCCTCCGCGGCGGTCACGGGGACCATGGGGGGGGAAGTGCACATGACCTTCCAGGCCATACCCACGGTGAGCGCGCTGATCAAAAGCGGCAAGCTCAGGGCATTGGGCATCACGAGCGCCAAGCGGACATCCCTGGCTCCCGACATACCGGCCATTTCCGAGTCCGCTCCGGGCTACGAATACAGCGGCTGGTACGCCCTGTTCGCACCGGCGAAAACGCCGGCGCCCATCCTGTCGAGGCTCCATGCGGAAGTCGTGAAGGTCCTGGAAGGCCCGGTCATGCGGGAGAGGCTGGCGGTGCTCGGGGTCGATCCCCTGGGAAGCACCCCACAGGAATGTGCGGCCTACCTGCAGTCGCAGATGGAGAAAATGAAGGAGGCGGTCAAGATGGCCGGTTTGCGGACGGGACAGTGAACCGCGGCGCCTGGCCTTCAGGCGCGGTGAGCCCCCCGCGGCCGGCAGGCGCACCCGAACGGCCGCGACGCGATCAGGGCACACCCAGCACCTTCATCAGGGTGCCCGATGCAAGCGCCCTGAAGGCCTCGGGGAAGCGGTCGAGCCCGATCTGCTCCGTCACGAGGGGCCGCACGTCCACCTGACGGCTGGCGATGAGGGCCATCGATGCGCGGAAATCATCCATGTTGTGAGCCCGGCTGGTGATATAGTCGATCTCGCGCTTGCGGGCCAGGGCGATGTTGAGCACCGGCTCGTTCCGGTAGGCCGCCACCAGCACCACCTGCCCCCCCGCACGCACCATCTCGGCGGCCTGGGTCGGGGTGCCCTGGGTCCCGGCCGCGTCAAACACCACGTCAAACCCCTCGTCCCCTGGCGCCAGCGCCGAGCGCGCCGCGGCTGCGGTGTCTCCGACGGCGGGATCGACGGTGATAAAACCGATCTTTTCCATCAGGGCGCGCCGGTAGACGCTCGGCTCGGAGATCACCACCTTCGTCGCCCCTCCCGCTCGCGACACGATCGCCAGCAGTGCCCCGATCGGCCCTGCGCCGAGCATGGCCACGTTGCACCCCGCCTGGAAGCGGGTCCGCCGGACGGCGTGGACCACGACCGCAACGGGCTGGACAAGTGCGGCCTCCTCCACGGGCACCCCGTCCGGAACGGGCACGATGTTGTGAAGCGGCACACGGACGTAACGGGCGAAGGCGCCGTCCGTCTCGACGCCAAGGATGACGCGGTCATTGCAGACGTTGTAGTGACCCGCCCGACAACTCCGGCAGACGCCGCACCCCGTGATCGGCTCGGCCACCACCCGGTCTCCCGGGAGGAAAGGGTAGTGCTTGCCTCCCGCCACCTCGCGGATCACCCCTGCGAATTCGTGGCCCAGGATCCGGGGCAGGCTGATCCGCTTCCCGCCGGCCAGAGTGATCAGATCGGACCCGCAGACCCCGCAGCGCTCCACCTCGACGAGTGCCTCGCCAGCCTGGGGCCGCGGCACGGCCACCTCCTCCACCGCGAGCTCCCCCCTGGCCTTCATCACAACGGCTCGCATCGCTTCTCCTCCATCAGACCTTCGCCGGCCTGCCGGCCCCTCACTGCGGGCTCCGCAGCGCCTTGCAGCATACCCGGAGCCTCACCGGCTTCAAAACCAAAACCGGCCGCAGTTCGCCGCACGCTGCGCACCGTGCCCGATAACCCGGCCGGTCAGCCCCCCCGGGGCTCCCCATGCACGCCCGCGGGCCTGCCCGCGTCCGGCTCCCCCTCCTCCATCCCCTCGATGAACGCAAGCACGTTCCCGCCGAGGACCTGGTGGTTGTAACCGCCCTCGAGGATGGCGAAGCAGCCCCCCCCGCTCCGGAGGGCGGCCCGGCGCACCAGGCGCCCCATCGCGCGGTAGTCCTCCGTGGCGAGGAGCCCGCCCCAGTCGTCCACATGGTTGTCGAAGCCCGCAGACACCCCGATGATGTCCCATGCCTTTGCTGCGAGGTGCTCCTCGACGGACGCCAGATAGGCCGCCCGCTCCGGGGACGAGGGGTTGAAGAGCGTGGCGTAGCCTTTTCCGCCGAGGGTGTTGACCGTGCCGTCGCCGAAGTGCAGATCGAAATCCAGAACAAAGGCGTTGGCGATGGCCCCGCGCCTGTGCAGCCTCTCCAGGGCGATGGCCATGTTGTTGAAGTAACAGAAGCCCCAGGCGCTCCCGGCCGATGCATGGTGTCCGGGCGGCCGTATGAGAGCGAAGCAGGGCTCCCGGAGCCCCAGCTCCGCCGCCTGAACGGCGCCTCCCGCGGCAAGGGCGGCGATGTCATAGATCCCCTGGCGCCTCACCTCCTCCACATGGGCGGGTTCGTGAACGGCAAGGATGTCCGCCTCCGCCGCGGGCGCAGCCGCCACGAAATCCACCCGGCCCCGGAGCGCCCTGACGACGGCGGCGATCCGCCCCGGCGCGGCCGCCGGGTCGGCGGCATATGCATCGTGAAACCTCTCGTGGAAGAAAACCCTCATGGCTCGCTCCTTAGCGACCGCGGGAAACCACGCCATTGGCGGAAGAGCCGGCAGCGCCTACCCCGGCCGCGTTCGGCGGAGGGCAGGGGCGCCGCTCTTCAATCCGCGGGTTTGAACCTCTGGATCCTCCGGCCCTCGTTCGTTTCAGCGACATAAATATGGCCCCGGCTGTCGACCGCCAACGTGTGGCCATGCGTGAACTGACCCAGCTGATGCCCGGGGCGGCCGAAGGAGGTGAGAATAGCCCCGCTCGCGTGATCGAGAACATGGACCTCCTCGTTGCGCCCGTTCATCACGTAGAGGTATTTCTGCTCCCGGTCGGGCGAGAAGCTCACCCACCAGGCCGTGCCCCGGGGGTCGGGAAGAGTCGGCGTTCCCGTCCTGATCCAGATGTTCCTTTTGAAATGACCGTGTTTGTCGAAGACCTGCACCCGGTCCCCCTGCCGGTCACAGACGTACACCAGCCCGGCGGCGCTGATCGCCACGCCGTGCACCACCTCCGCGAACACGCCGCCCTCGCCGGCCCTGATCTCCTCTGTCGTTCCCTGCCGGCCCCACTGCCGCAGGAACGTCCCTTCCCTGTCCAGGACCACGACGCGCCGGTTGCCGTAGCCGTCGGCAACATACACATCGCCGTTCGTCGGATCGATGGCGATCCCTGCAGGATTGAAAAACCGCCTCTTGCCGGCGTTCAGGGCCCTGCCCTTGCCGGTCCCGTCCGAAGAATCGAAAACGCCCCTTTCCCCGATCTGCAGAATAAGTTTCCCGTCGCCGCTCCACTTCTGGACGATCCCGTCGCCGTTGCCGGTCAGCCAGATGTTCCCGTCCGGGTCGGCGGCACAGCTGTGGATCGTGCCCGGAACCGTCTCCGGCGTCCCCCAGGCCTCAACCACATTGCCCGCAAGATCGAACATGATCACCGCAGGTGCACGGATGCTGGTCTCCATCACCTCGGCCGACAGATCCTGCCGGTTGGTGACGATGATCCGGTCGCGGCCGTCGACGAACACGGTGGAAAGCTGTCCGGTCACCCAACCCGCGGGCAGCAGCCCGGGAAACCACGGATCCACCTCGAACTTCGGAATTGGGTCGTGCGGCTGCGTCGGCATGGGCGTCACGGGAGCACAACCCTCCGGTACGGACGGACCGCGCCGACGGTTTTGAGGCTTCCTTTCTCCATATTCCCTTCTCCTTCCCGTCGCCCATTCATATCATACTTTTCCGGGAAACCCTATGAGTCTCCTTGACAGGGCAAGGCCCCGTCAAAGTCGGCTGGATGAGGGTCCCCAGACGAACCTTTGTGGAATTTTTGGGGTGCCCGTCTCGGCGAGGGAAGCGTCCGCGAAGCGGCCCATTCCCATTGTCTGAGCCCGCAGGGCGAGTTTGGGAATGGGAGCGGCCGAGCCGT
>JBFMBA010000199.1:0-6827 GCA_040755475.1 Thermodesulfobacteriota bacterium | reverse complement strand
CCATATCAGCGACCATGCGGGTGAGCATGTCGCGGATCCTGCGGTCGTCTTCAACAATGAGCACCCGCAACGGACAACCGGCTGGCAGTTGAGTGTGTATCATGGTTTTTCCCTCGTCTGGCGGCCACATTCCGGTCATCTCCTCCCCCTTGTCTGTCCTTATACCCCTGCCGCCCTTCGACAGACGATATCGCATCTGGGTGCTACCGGCCGCCGTCGGTTACGCCCCGGCCAGCTGAAACCCCGCGATGAAATATTCGCCGATGCGGGCTGCGCTCACCGGGCCCAGGAGCAGAAACACCGGGCCGACCCCGGAGGTCATGGGGCGCAGGCCCGGCTTGACCTCGCCTGCGAAAAAAACAATATCACTTGTGGCAGTCAGATGCGGTGCTCCGCCCGAAATCACCAGCCATCAAAACAGGTGACGTTTTTCAGAAAAAGCACGCTTGAGAAGGATCCCTTTACGGTCGAGGATCTCAATTTCGCCGGATTTCACCGCTTTACTGAGAAAACGGGTGACCGTTTCCCGTGATGTCGTGGAAAGGGAGGCGATATTCTGATGGGTGATGCCCAGAGAGATGATGACGCCTCGAGAATCGCGAACGCCGAATTTCTCCCCCAGACCCTGTAAAACCGCCCAGACCCTGTCCTCGGCATCTTTAAAGCTCATGACGCGGATCTGCAGCCAGGCCTGCCGAAGACGCATGCAAAGCAGATCGATGATCCCGTCCACTGCCCGCCGGTTCGTCCTGACAACGTGGATGAAGGTTTCCCTGGTGATCAGACATATCCGGCCATCCGTCAGGGCGACAACGGATGCCGGCGCCGTCTTGCCGTCCAGAAGCGCCATCTCCCCAAAGAAGTCCCCCGTCTTGTGGATTGCGAGGATATGCTCCTTGTGTTGGTCGATTTTCTGGATGACTTTTACCTGCCCCGCGAGGAGCAGATAAAGGTAGTTGGATGTGTCGTCCTCATTCAGGATGACCTCATTGCGACGGAAATCCCGGTGAATGATGTGCCTGCGAAGCTCGAGCCTTTCCTCTTCTGAAAGCCCCGCCAGGAAAGGGATCTTCAAAAAAATGCCATGGATCTCTTTTTCGCTCGGTGTTTTCATTACGATCTCCTTTGCCATGACCAGGCCCGCACATGCGTATTTGCCATGAGTAGGGTTTCAGGGAATGAAATATGAATAATAACGAGCCAATGCAGCATGATCGGTTGAGCCGAAACACCGATGCAGACTCTGTTGGCAACTTCATATGGGAAAAAAGAGGAAGGGTCTGTGATGCACGTCACAATAAGCTAATATTATTTAGAAAAGATCACCTGGGGAGGATTCGTTCGTTGTCGAGAACCTCGAGTTCGCCGGCTTCTTGCCACTTTGTCGAGAAAAGGGTCCCTGTTACCCGACAGCCATAGTCCGTCCGCCCATGGTCCCAGGAGGGATACTCCCCGCGGGCGGATTCGATGCGATTCCCGAGATCCCCGGATAATATGCTGTCTCCGGCAATGTCCATAAACATGTCCGGTTGAATGATTCGGCAATGCTAAGCAAATACCGAATAATACACATGTATCAGGAGAATTTGACCGATATCATGTCCGGTGACCGCCCGGGTAGGCTAAGAAAGTTCTTTCGATGTGAATTCTGCGGAGGAAATGCCGCGGTCGACTGCAACGAGGTTTCACCTACCCCCGGCCCTATCCGTCCGCCCTGCGCCCCTCCTCGTCCCGAATCTCGCGCCGCAGCAGCTTGCCCACCTTGGATTTGGGCAGCATGTCCCGAAATTCGATATACTGCGGAATCTTGTATGCAACCAGGGCCTGCCGGCACCATTTGATCAGGTCGTAGCCGGTGATGCCCTTGATATCCTCCTTCAGCACCACGTAGGCCTTGATGCGCTCCCCCACCATGGGGTCCGGGATCCCGATGACGCACGCGCCGATGACGGCCGGATGCTCCTGGAGGACGGCTTCGATCTCCGAGGCCGACACGCGATAGCCCTTGTGCTTGATCGTGTCCACCGTCCGGTCTACAAAATAGACGTTGCCCGCCTCATCCATGGACATGATGTCGGCGGTGCGGTACCAGGTCAGGCCGTCCCGTTCAATGAACGCCTCGGCGGTCTCCTCGGGTTTGTTCAAATAACCGGTGACCATATGGTCGGAGTGGACGAGCATCTCCCCGGGCTGGCCGGGTTCGACGGGTTCGAGCGTCACGGGATCGACGATGCGCACCGTCTTGCTGGCAACGGTGCGACCGACGCTCCGGGGAGGGTTGTCTTCCGTTACCGGGCACATCGTCACGCCGCCGCAGGTCTCGGTGGCCCCGTATCCCTGGTAAATGGCGCGTCCGAATTTCTCCCGCCACCGCTTGCTCACCTCGACGGGCAACACGTCCCCGGCGCTGAACCAGTATTGCACCGAGCTCAAATCATACTGCGGCAGGCGGACATGCTCCAGGATCATCCGGTAGAGCATGGGCACGCCGATCATGGTTTTCACCCGGTGGCGCTGGATAGCCTCCAGGGCCGCATCCATGTTGATGCGCGGCAGCAGGATCAATGTGCCGCCGGCCAGCAGGGCGGCCAGGCCGGTGGTCTGGCCGAGGATATGGAATAGGGGGGCATTGCCCAGGATCACGTTTTCTTCCGCCGGGAACAGGGGGTCGCTCATGCGGATCTGTTCCTCCGCCGAAATCATGAAAAGGTCATGGTTCAGGGGCACCCCTTTGGGGTATTTTGTCGTGCCGCCGGTATAGAGGATCTCGGCCGTCCGCTCCAGGCCGGGGTCCACTGCGGGCATGCCGTCGGCGGCGCGGCGGTAGCGGTGCAGCAGCCGCCGCAGGCCGTGCGTGTGCTGATCCAGAACGATTTTGCCCTTGGGGATCACATCGAACAGATAGCCGAAGCCCCGCTTCCAGGCGGGGAGCAGATCGGCCATCCGGGTGACGATCACCTTGCGGATCGCCGTTTCGGGCCATGCCTTCTTCACGTATCCGAAGTTGGTGTCGGCGCACAGGATGGCGGCAGCCTCGCAGTCGTTGGCGATGTATTGAATATCATGGGCGGGATAAATGGGCGTGATGGGAACACACACGCCCCCCATGCGCTGTATGCCCAGCCATGCGACGACCCACTGGATGCCGTTGGGGATATAGAGGATCACCTTCTGTCCGGGCGCGATACCCAGACCGCAGAGTGCCGCGGCAAAAATCCGCGTCATCTCCTCCAGGAGGCGGTATGAGTAGCGGGTTCCCAGATAGATGACCGCGGTGGCGTCGGCGCGCCGCGCGGCGGTCTGCGCAAAAAGATCAAAAATGCGCGTCGGGCTGCCCTTTTCATGCGGGTCTTTCATCGTCATATTCCAAAGTAAGCGGCCTTGATTTCCGGATTGTCCATCAGTTCGCTCCCGGCGCCGCTGAGGGTCAACATCCCGTTTTCAAGGATGTAGCCGCGGTCGATGATGGGCAGGACCGGGCGGGCGAACTGCTCGCTCAGGACCACGGTGATGCCCGATTCCCTGTTCAGGGCGACGATGGCCTCCACCAGCGCCTTCTGCATCATGGGGCTCAGACCCAGCAGGGGCTCATCGAGCAGAAGGAGCCTCGGTCCCGCCACGAGCGCCATGCCGATGGCCAGCATCTGCTGCTCTCCGCCGCTCAGGAAACCGGCCTTTTTCGTGCGCAGCGGGACCAGGGCCGGAAAAAGCGCAAAGACGTACGCCATCGTCTCGCGCACCTCGGCCCTGCTGCGCAGGTAACCGGCGATCTTGAGGTTTTCCGTCACGCTGCTCTCGGGAAAGACGGGGTGCCGCTCGCGGGAAAGCACGATGCCTTTTTTCACCCGCTCGCTGGGGGGAAGCTCGGTAATGTCCAGGCCTTCATAGACGATGCTGCCGTACACCGTGATCCGTTCGCCGCCCCTGCGCTTCTCCTTGATGCGCATGTCGATGATCAGCCCCGAGAGGGTGTTCATCAGCGTGGTCTTGCCGGCGCTGTTGGAGCCGATCACCCCGATGATCTCCCCTTCGCGCACCTGCATGCTGAAATCGTTCAGTGCCAGGGCGTTTTCGAAAAACACCATTACGTTGTTCACAACCAGCATAACCACCTCTGACGGCTTCGTAAAAAGCCCGGATGCGGCGTTGCGCTTCAGCCCTCGTCGTTGCGGCGTACGCCACAGTACGCCTCACTCCTCAGTCTTTGCGCGCCTTGCCTGCGGACTTTTTACGAAGCCGTCACTTCATTCAAGACTCTTATGACCACCCCGCGGTCGGCTGAAAATCATGGTTTATATTCCGGCATTCGGATCCCTGTTACTCCTCGGAACCGAGGTACGCCTTCTTCACCTCCGGGCTCTCCATGACCTCGGCGGCGGTCCCTTCGGCGATTTTCCGCCCGTAGTTCAGCACCATGATCCGGTCGGCGATGCGAAACAGTTCCTTCAGGCGGTGCTCGATCATGACGATGGTCTTTCCGGCGATCCTCAGTTTTTCGATCACGGGGACGACGCTGGCCACCTCGGCCAGGCTCATGCCCGAAAACAGTTCATCCAGGATCAGCAGGTCCGGCGAAAGGGCGATGGCTTTGGCCAGTTCCAGCCGTTTGAGATATCCCTGGGGGAGCGTTCCCGCCGGTTTGTAGGCCACATGGGCATCCCGCTCAAAGCCCACCTCCTCGAGGAGGTCCAGGGCCACGGCGTTGCGGTCGCCGTATCTGCCGCCCGCCAGTTGCCTGACCCGGGGGGAGTAGAGCGGGATGATCATGTTTTTGTAGGCCGGCAGCTGGTAAAAGGGGCGGACCATCTGAAAGGTGCGGGAGATCCCCAGGCGGATGATCTTGTGGGGCGCGGCGCCGGTGATGTCCCGTCCATCGTAGAGGATGCATCCGGAAGTCGGCTTCACAAAGCCGGAGATGAGATTGACCAGGGTGGTCTTGCCGGAACCGTTGGGCCCGATGACCCCCAGCAGTTCCCCCCTGCGCACCTCGCAGCTCACATGGTCGACCGCCATGGTCCTCCCGAAGATCTTGCACAGGCGCTCCACCTGCAGGGCGATCGGCACGCTCATTGGTCTATCTCGACCCACCTTTCCATTTGATGGTATTTACGCTGGATATAGTCAAACAGCCCCTCCGGAATGGCCACGATGAAGACCACCAGAAACAGGCCGTACATGACGATGCGCAGCCCGCCGATGCCCCGCAGCGCTTCCGACAGCGGCACGAGGATCACCGCTCCCAGGGCGGCCCCGGCGAGCGTTCCGGCCCCCCCCACCACCGCGGCGGCGATGGGCAGGATGGAATAGTCGAGGGCGAACACCGGCATGCCCACGAACATGTAGACGTGGGTCATGAAGGCGCCCGCGAAGGCGCCGATGGTGCTGGAGATGAAAAGCGCCTGGGTCTTGAACCAGTAGATGTTGATGCCGGCATTGGTGACCGAGCGGTCATTGTCGCGGATCCCCTTGAGCACCAGGCCGTAATCCGTCTCCATCAGCCTCCGGAGTCCGAACAGCACCCCCAGGAGCACCCCCGTCACCAGATAGATCTCCGTCAGGGTGGAGGGCAGCGGCGTCATGCCGCTCAACCCCTCGGTGCCGCCGAATATTTTGGTGGCTTCGATGATCCGGACCAGCATCAAAGGAATGATGAGGGTGACCATGGAAAAATATATTCCCCGCAGGCGCAGGACGGGCATCAGAACGAGCGTGCAGAGCGTGCCGCCCAGCAGCGTTGCCATCGGAATCGTGATCCACGGCGGCATCCCGAAGTAGTAGTTGAGGATACCCGAGACATAGGCGCCCATGCCGAAAAAAAGGGCCTGTCCCAGGGAGATCATGCCGGACTGGGCGAGCATGTCCCAGCTGATGGCCAGCAGCGCGAAGACAGCCACGGAGATCATCACCTTCTGCCAGTAGGCGCCCAAAAAAAGCGGCAGCAGCAGAAATGCGGCCGCCGGCAAAAGCCGCGGGCCGGCCAGATAGAGCATTTCGCGCCAGGAAGCGAGCGCGTAAATGTCCTCCGAGCGGACCTTGATCCCCCGGTCGATCCGTTCCCTGCGTTTTTTCACGTCTCTAAATCCTCTCTTCCAGCTCCTTCTGCTGGCCGAACAGGCCGGAGGGCTTGATCACCAGCACCAGCAGGATGGCGGCCAGGCTGACGATCATGGTCCAGTGGGAGCCGATATAGGTGTCCGTGAAGCGCTCCGCGAAACCGATGATGAAGCCGGCCACGATCACGCCGCCTGTCGAACCCAATCCCCCGATGATGCACACCGCCAGCGCCTTGATCAGCACGTCGTATCCCTCGTCCGGGGCGATGCTTCCCAGCGGGATGATGATGGTGGCGGCGATGGCGGCCAGACCTGCCCCGAAGGAAACACTCAGCAGGCCGATCCGGTCGGAATCGATGCCGAAAGTCAAGGCGGTGCGTTCATCCTGGGCCATGCCGCGAAAGGCAAGGCCGATCGAGGTGAAGTGGGTAAAAAGCCAAAGGCCCGCCACCAGCATCACCCCGACCAGGACGATGGCGATCCGCTGCACGTCCACATACGCGCCGGTGATCAGGACGCTTTCGTTCCAGAAGACCGGCAGGGTGTATTCGAACCCCACCAGTCCCAGGTAACGAAACATCTCCAGGATGGAAAGGCCGATCCCGAAGGTGGCGATCACTTCCGAAAGGGCCTGGCCGCGGACGCGCAGCAGAACGAAGCGGTACATCAGGGCGCCTGCGACCATGGTGATGACGATCGAAAGGGCGGCCGAAGTCCAGAAGGGCAGACGGAGCATGTTGAGGATCGCCCAGCTGAGGTATGCTGACATGACAT
>JBFMBA010000198.1:0-12222 GCA_040755475.1 Thermodesulfobacteriota bacterium | reverse complement strand
CTGGAAGACATGTCCTGCTTCTTGTCCTTGACCGTTCATTCGACTTCCTCCATTTTGATATTCCGGCGGATGACCAGCCAGGCGATAAAGGTCGCCAGAGCGGTACCGCCGATGGCAATTTTACCCAGAGGCTGAACGATGTTCTGCCACATCATGGCCATGGCCGGGTATTGGGGGTCCGCAAGGAGCCCGTAGGTTTCGGGTTTTTCAATCAGCACGAACAGGCGCCCGAGCCCCCCGACGGCGGACTCTCCGTAGAGGTTGGCCGCCTTGAATCCGCGGGATTTGAGCGTCTCCACCCGTTTCTTCCCCTCTGCGATCATCTGGCCCCGGTCTCCCCAGAAGAGAGCCTTGGCCGGACAGGTCTTCACACAGGAGGGGGTCAGCCCGTTGTCCGTGCGGTCCTGGCAGAAGGTGCATTTGGAGGCCTTGCCCGCTCCCGTGAACACCCCGGCCGTCTCCAGTTTCGGTATGCCGAAGGGGCAGAACTGGGAGCAGTAACCGCAGCCGTTGCACAGATCCTGCTCCACGGTCACCCTTCCGTCAGCCTGTTTCTTCAGGGCTTTCGTGGGACAGACGTCGACACAGGCGGCCTCTCCGCAGTGCATGCAGCCTTCCTTCAGAAACAGCCATCGAAATCCATCGGGGTTGTCCACTTCGGTAAATTTGATCCGCGTCCACGTCTGCGGGGTGAGTTTCGGCGGATTCTCATAACTTCCCGTATTGACGGTTTTCGAATACTCCCACCCCGTAAGCTCGTTCCACTGCTTGCAGGCCACCTGGCATCCGCGGCAGGCGGTGCACTTCGATTCATCAATCAACATCGCTTTGCGCGCCATATGATCCCCTTTCTAGGCCTTCTTGATATCCACCAGGAATGCCTTGTATTCCGGTATCGTCGTATTGGCATCCCCGACATGGGGCGTCAGATCGTTCGCTACATCCCCGGTTGCCAGACCTCCCCAGCCGAAATGCCAGGGCATCCCGATTTGATGGACGGTTTTCTCCTCCACCTTGAACGGCTTGAAGCGGGCCGTGACCGTCGCCACCGCGGTGATTTCCCCGCGGGCGGAGAGGATACGGACGCGGTCGCCGTTTTGAATCCCCTTTTCGGCCGCCAGTTCCTTGCTCATCTCGACAAACATCTGGGGCTGGCATTCAGTCAGCCAGTCCAGCCAACGCGACAGCCCGCCGGCCTGCCAGTGCTCGACGACCCGATAGGTGGTGGCCACGATGGGGAACCTGTCCTTCTTCCCCCAGTTATCCCCGATCGACTTACCCGAATCTGTTTTCCAGATCTGGACCGCCGGATTGTGCAGACGGGAGGAGAGGGGGTTCTTCGTGACCGGCGTTTCGATCGGCTCGTAGTGTTCAGGAAACGGCCCTTCGCTGAGGGCCGAAAAGAGCCCACCTCGCCCATCGGCGCGCATGATGAAAGGATCCTTTCCGCCGGGATCGGAGGGGGCCCTGGTCGGGACGAAATCGGGAACGTCATAGCCCGTCCACTTCTTCTGGGCCTCGTCCCACCAGATCAGTTTCTTGTCCTCGCTCCAGGGCTTGCCGTTGGGATCGGCGGAGGCGCGGTTGTAGATGATGCGCCGGTTGGCTGGCCAGGCAAAGCCCCAGTAGGGGTACATCCCCAATCCGCCCGGGTCCTTCTGCCCCCGGCGCTTGCTGGCGGGCATCATCTTTCCGGTCCCGTCATCGGCGGGCGCAAAATATCCGCCGTAGATCCAGCAGCCGCATGCCGTCGACCCGTCGGCCTGCAACAGGGCAAACGTTTTAAGGATATCGCCCTTGTTGGCGAGGATGTTGCCCTGCGGGTCCTTGACGGGGGCGACGGCATAACCGTTGAGCTCCTGGGCCACCTTCTCCACGTTCAACTCCTTGCCGTAATTCCAGTTGAGATGGACGATCGGATCGGCGAAGGGGCCGGGGGATGCGGCATAGAGCGCCTTCAGTTTGAGGATGATCAGGTTGAAGATCTGGTGGTCCGCCAGCGCCATTCCGGGGGGTTCGGCCACCTTGGACCGCCACTGGAGCAGGCGGCCGCTGGTGACGATGCTTCCCTCTTTTTCCATGGCGTCCGCCGCCGGCAGGACGAAGACCTCGGTTTTGATGTCAGCGGGCTTGACGCCCGGGGCGCGCCAGAATGAACAGGTTTCGGTTTCGAAGAGCTCCTGGACCACCATCCATTTGAGTTTCTTCAAAGCCTCCCGCTCCATCCGGGAATTGGGCCCGCTGATCGCCGGGTTCATTCCCAGAACCCACAGGCCCTGGATCTTCCCGGCGTACATATCCTGAAACATGCTCATCCAGTAATGCTTCGCCGGACTCTCCACCTTGGGCAGGAAGTCGTAGGCGAATGAGTTCTCCGCGGTCGCGTGATCCCCCCACCAGGCCTTCAGGAGACTGACAAAGAATTTGGGCTTGTTGGCCCAGTAGCCCGTCTTCGGGGTCTCCTTCTCGTTGTAGGCGGCCAGTGTGGGATGATCGCCCGCCCGGGGGATGGCCATGTATCCGGGTACCAGGTGCGCCAGTATCCCCTGGTCGGTCGACCCCTGGACATTGGATTCGCCGCGCAGCGCATTCACGCCGCCCCCCGGCATCCCCACGTTGCCCAGAAGGAGCTGGATCATGGCCATGCAGCGCACGTTCTGGGATCCGACGGTATGCTGGGTCTGACCCATGGCATACAGAATGGTTCCGGACTTGTTCCGGGCTCCGGTGGAGGCGTAGAGTTTGTAGACTGCCTCCAGCTTGTCCGCCGGGCAGCCGGTGATGCCGGAAACCGTCTTGAGCGTATAGCGGGCATAGTGGCGCTTCATGATCTGAAAGACGCACATCCGGTTTTTCAGCGTTTCATCCCGGATTGCATTTCCCTTGTCATCCAACTGGTATTTCCAGGTGCCCTGGTCGTATTTCCCGAAGCCGTCGCCGTCGTCATCCACGAACCCGGAAAAGAGGCCGTCCAGATCTGCGGGGCCTTTGAAACCGGAGTCGATCACGTTGGCCGCGTTGGTATAATGGAGCACATACTCCTTGTGGAACAGTTGCTGGTCCATCAGGTATTTGATCATCCCGCCGAAAAAGGCGATATCGGTGCCGCTTCGGATCGCGGCGTAAAGGTCGGCCTGCGATGCGGTTCTCGTGAAACGGGGGTCCACCACGATGAGCTTGGCGCCTCTTTCGTCCTTCGCCTTGTTGATCCAGGTCATCGATGCCGGGTGGTTTTCGGCACAATTGGAGCCGTCGATCAGGATCACATCGGCGTTTTTCAGATCCATCCAGGTATTGGTCATCGCGCCACGACCCAAACTTGCGGCCAGACCGGCCACAGTGGCGGAGTGTCAGAGACGGGCCTGATGTTCGATGTAGACCACGCCCAGGGCACGGCTGAGCTTGGTGGCCAGATAGCATTCCTCCGTGTTGTTGGCGGCACCGCCCATGAAGGCGATTCCGGGAGTGCGGTTGACCGTGACCCCCTTATCGTTGGTTTTCTGGAAGGTGGCGTCCCGGGTCGCCTTGATCCGCTTGGCTACCTCGGCGATCGTCCAATCCCAGTCTTTTTCCTCAAACTTATCGCTGCCCGGCGCCCGGTACAGAGGCTTTTTCAAGCGCAGCGGGCTCTGGGAAAGCTGCCGGACGGAGACGGACTTCGGGTCGAGCGCCCCGCGGTTGACTGGGTTGTCGGGATCCCCCTCCGAATTGATGATGTGTCCGTCAGGCGCCGTGGCAATGAGCAGTCCGCACCCGCAGGAACAGTAGGGACAGATCGTGGCGGCCTCCCTGATCGGCTTGTGTAAGGGGAAAGCTTTCACTTTCTGGGAGGATGCCGCCATGCCGGCAGGCAAAAGAACGGATCCTGCGGTGAGCCCCGAATACTGCAAAAACTTGCGTCGAGTGATTCCCATATACTCCAAACCCTCCTTGCACGAGATGATGGTTCATGACGAACGACAACTTCGTCTTTTCTGTTCGGACCTCCATTCAGATGTTGTGCGAACGCAGGGTCCCCCTGCTCGCGCTGACCCCGGCCGCCGCTCCTCACGGGGGCCGATGGGCCACGTACCCGACTATGTCGAAGGATCGACGGAGCGGGGGGCGTTTGGCGTCTCCTCCTTCTTCACCCCCTTTGCCAATCCGAGGAACATCAGCAAGGCCGGAATGAGTTGGGAAACGACGATCAGGGCGCAGAAGCCCAAAAAGATCCATACCAGCAGATCGCTGTTGTCCTTCTGCATGGACTCTGCAGCCCACAGGGGTGCGGCAGCTCCGCCTATTGCTGCGAAAACCGGACCCCATATCCTCACTGGCGCTATCGTTTTCATCATCCGCTCCTTTCCTCTGCCGGGGTCGGTTTCCCGAACCCCGCTTTCTTTGCCCTCTCAGACTGTTTGCGGCCCGCTGCGGGCAGACGCAGCGGTCTTCATCAGTGAGTGCAGTTCCTGCTTCCATAATGGGTTCTCATCATGGTCTTCATGGCGCATTTGACCACCTGCCTGATCTCTTCGCCATCCTTGGGTTCGACGGGCCGCAGGGCATGATAGAAAATACCCTCCTGACGGACCCTGCGCATCAACGGCAGGGGGGTGTCATCGGCTACCAGAATGATCATCAGATCGCGGTTGCATTTTTTCAGGAGAGGGACCAGCTCCGCGGAGGTGAATTCGTCCAATGTGGTTCCCAACAGGACGATCTGGGCCGTTTTGTTCAGCACGCCGTAAATGGTTTTGGCGACAGAGTCCGTGACCATCACGTCATAACCCTCGCCGATGAGCAAGTTTGCTATCTGCCTGCAGGTAACCGGATTGTTGTCCGCGATGATCAATCCCGGCATGTTCAAGTCCCTTTTGGGGGCATCAGGTCACTGACGCGAATCAGGATGTTTTGACTTTCACGTTCGTCCGCGGTATGGCCTTTGTGGCCGTTCCCCTAAAAAGCCCCTTGAGCATGGCATAGAACAGCACAAATGCCGGTATGAACTGGCACAGGACAATCAGCGATCCAAACCCCAGAAAAAGCAGCAACAGCAGGCCGGGTCCCTTTGCCTCCTGCATACTGGAGGCCAGCAACGGTGTTGCCTCGGCCATGATGGCCGCTGTAGCTGCGAGGCATAGTTTCATGGCGTCTCCTCCGCTTTGGGAGCACTGCCTGCTTCCGAAGGCCTTTCTCCGCATGTATATGTACGCAAAGGTCATGCCATGACGAGTCGGATGGGACTGATTGTTTATGATATGGATAACAGGGGGATATTGTCAGACCCGGGTGGTATCGGGAGGGCTTTGCATGACAGGCTGTATGATTCCAATATACAGGGCGCGGGGCGGCAGGGGATCGCCTCCCTGATGCAGGGCGACAAACCATTTGTAAGCAATAGGGATAATCATCCATCGGGGTGCGTATGTCAAAAAAATACACCGGGGGAGGAGATATATACGGGGAATTGTTCAGACAAGGGGGCTGCAACCGGACGATGGACCGGGTGACTCGGAATGGTATGGAACCGCTGCCGGCGGCCTCAAACCCCTGGGTTGCCCGGTGCCGGTCTTTCTTTTCCCTGCGGGCACAGGGGTAATTTGATGACAAACGTCGTGCCCTCGAAGAGCTTGCTTTGCACCTCGATTATGCCGCCGTGTCTCTCGACGATGCCGTAGGAAACGGAAAGGCCCAATCCCGTGCCTTTGTCGTTTTTCGTAGTGAAAAAGGGGTCAAATATTTTCCCCAGGTTCTCTTCGCTGATTCCGGTTCCGGTATCGGTTATTTTCAGGCAGGCGTATTCCTCCTTTTCCGTGTATGTGGCGATCGTGATGGTTCCGCCGGCGGGCATGGACTGGCCGGCATTGAGCAGGATGTTGACGAAAACCTGCTCCATCTGGTTCTCATCCACCGGGATCAGCGGCAAATCCTTCTGATAATCCCTGATGATGTCGATGTTCTGAAAGCTTGACTGGTGTATGATCAGAGTGAGCGTTCTGTCCATGACCTGATTGAGAGATGCCTGCTTCTTCTGCGGTATCGATTCACGGGAGAAATCGAGCAGCCCCTTGACGATCTTTTCACATCGCTTGGCCTCGTTGATGATCACGTCCGTATCGCCGCGCAGTGACGGATCCAGTTTCGTGTTGTTGCGTATGAAGTTGGCGAACATGAGGATCCCTGTCAGGGGATTGTTGATCTCATGGGTGATGCCGGCCACGAGCCTCCCGAGGGAAACCAGTTTTTCGGAACGGACGAGCTGTGACTGCATCTGTTTGATTTCCCGCGTTCTCTCCCGCACTTTCGTCTCGAGATTCCTCCCCCATTCCTCCAGTTCGATCCGGGCGTTCTTGAGGCTGCCGGTCATCTGGTTAAACGCATCGGAAAGCTCGCCCATTTCATCACGGGCGAGCGGCGCGGTATCCACATGGGCGTCCAAATCGCCCCGGGTGATTTTCTGTGTTTGCATGAGCAGTTTCCTGACGGGCCGATTGACCAGGCGATGGGTGAAAAAGGTGATGGCCAGCGAAATGGACAGCAGAAGAAGGACGGTCAGTATCGTGATTCTGTTGCGGTAAAAAACGATCCGGTTCTGCATGTATTCCAGCGACACGATGGTGTCGAGCACGCCCAGGATGCGCTGCTTGGGCGGGTGGAAATGGCATGCCGCCAGATAGCAGCTTTTTTCGTTGTAGATGGCCTTGGCCATGCCGACCACCTGTTTCCCCTCCTTGTCCACGTACACCCGGCTCCTGTGCATCATGGAGGCCTGCACCTTCGGTTCCCCGGTGTCATGGCACATGTTGCAGCCGGCCTCTCTCTTGTCGAGGAACCTGCCGATTTCGGCCTTTTCGGTCGAGAAGGTAATATGGCCGCTTTTGTTGATCATTCGGATATGGTCGACTCCCTGCAGCGTACCCATCTCCTGGATGATCTGATAGGCCCTGGACCGGTTGTCCTCGAGCATTTCGTAATGGATGGCGTTGATGATCGTTTCACTGAGCTTGTCGGCGTCCGAGATCGCCGCTTCCAGCAGCATGGATTTGAACGTGGCGATGTTGAGGTAGGCAAAAAAAACCATGAAGACAAGCAGGATGAGACTCGTGCCGATCGTCAACTTGGATATCAGGCTGATCCGCAATCGTGCCGCCTCCGGAAATTGTGAAATCAATACGCCATAACCATAGTTTATAGGGGCAGGGGAGTCAAGGTCCATGTTCGCCGCCGGAAGCCATGCTCCGGTACGGGCGCGTCAGCCCGCCGTGCGGTGAAATAGTTGTTGCTTTTTAGCGGTGTATATATTAGTCATACACCTGTTTTCCCTGCTGAAGCCGCAGTGCTTGCAGAGCTCGATTCTGAGTGCGATGCAGACGGGCCGATCGCGTTCTTAGCCCGCTAGATGGTCTGACCGGAGGATGGAATGTCAAAGAGGCTTTCCCGTGTGGCGCTGGTGATCTTGATTATTTTCCTTTCCGCCTACCCCCTTGGGGCGGAGCGGGGCATGCCCATCGATTCGGAAACCTGCCTCGGCTGCCACGGGGATAAAATCTCCGCCGTCGCCTTTGCCTCTTCCGTTCACGGCAAGAATGGCTGCAACAGCTGCCATATCCAGCTCACCGACCTTACCCGGCACGTGAAGGGTGTCATCAAAATGGAGAAGGTCAGTTGCGAGCGCTGCCACAAGAAAGAGAACGCCGAACACTACGCGAGCGTTCACATTCAGAGGGAAATCCGCTGCGCCGATTGCCATACCGACATCCACACGCACCGCTACTGGAAGAATGACAAGCGGATCGCCGTGGCCAAGTGCGTGCAGTGCCACGACCGCGAGTCGGTTTACCAGCAATCGATCCACGGCAAAGCGGTAGCGGCGGGAAATCAGGATTCCGCCGCCTGCCACGACTGCCATAACCTGCATGCGATCAAGGCGATCAACGATCCGAAAATCAAAAGCGACAAGGCGTTCCACACCCGGGTCTGCCTGACCTGCCACAGCGACGAGAAGATGATGCAGCGCAACAATGTCTTCAACGTGGCGACCCGGACGTACATGGACAGCTACCATGGTAAAAACTACCGTCTCGGTTATCCCGACAAGGTGGCCGGTTGCTCCGATTGCCATACGGCCCATTCCATATTAAAGGCCTCGAATCCCCTTTCCACGGTTCACCCCGCAAACCTCGTCGAGACGTGCAAGCAGTGCCATCGAAACGCCACTGATAAGTTCACGCAATTTTATGCCCACGGGGAGTATACCGACCGGGAGAAATATCCGCTGCTCTACTGGACCTTCGTTCTGATGGTCGGCCTGCTGGTGAGCACCTTCGCCGTTTTCTGGGTGCACACCCTGCTGTGGATGTACCGCGGGTTTGTGGAAAACCGGGAAAGAGCGGCGCTGCTTGCGGAAGGGGGCATCCACCACATGCCCGACGGCTTCAGGCAGTACCGCCGTTTCAACGCCCGCCATATCGTCCTGCATCTGCTGGTGGTGGTGAGTTTCCTGGGTCTGGCCCTGACCGGGCTGCCGCTGAAGTTCAGCGATCAGGAGGTGTCGAAGTTCCTCATGGCGCTCTTCGGCGGAACGGCCAACGCCGCCCTCATTCACAGGATATGCGCCGTCATCACCTTCGTGTATTTCGTTGCGGCCAATGCGATGTGCATCCATTTCCTTTTCATCCGAAAGGATATACCGGGGAACTGGATGGAGCGGCTGCTGGGCCCCGACTCCCTGATTCCCAACAAACGGGATGTCCAGGACATCGCGGCGATGATGCGGTGGTTTTTCTTCAAGGGGCCCAAGCCCACCTTCGAGCGCTGGACCTACTGGGAGAAGTTCGATTTTCTGGCGGTGTTCTGGGGCATGTTTGCCATCGGCGGCTCGGGGTTGATGCTCTGGTTCCCGGAGTTTTTTGGCCTCATCTTTCCGGGATGGATGTTCAACGTGGCGACCATCGTCCATTCCGACGAGGCCCTGCTTGCCACGGGATTCATCTTCACGGTCCATTTTTTCAACACCCACTTCCGTCCCGAAAAATTCCCCATGGACTTTGTCATTTTTAACGGTCAGGTATCGAAGCATGAGTTCATCGAAGAGCGCCGCGATCAATGGGAGCGCTATGAAAGGGAAGGGAAAACCGAACAGTGCCTCGTGAAGAAGCGAAGCAGCGCCCTGTTCGACTTCTTCTTCAAGGGGTTCGGTTTTTTTGCCCTCTTTCTGGGGATTGCCCTTCTATTCCTCATGGTGTATACGTTTCTGGAGGCGCTGCGCTGAGGGGGCGGGCCCTGGGTCGATCGAACGTTGCACAGAATGAAGGGGGAAAGACATATGCCTGAAAACAGGAATCAGATACTGGGATATTTCTTCAATATCATCAGCCTCGTCGGCATGATACTGGCTGTGGTGGCCACCAGTCTGATCATCGTCCTGCTTTCGGTGGAGATCATCACCGGCGTGGAGAGCCCCTACCTGGGCATTCTGGTCTATTTTATCTTTCCCGCCATGCTGATCCTGGGGCTGCTCCTGGTTCCCATCGGCGCCTATCGCGTACGAAGCCAGCGCCGCAAGCAGGCACCCGACACCATTTCCCCCTACCCCGACCTGGACCTGAACGACCGCCATACCCGGCGGTTGTTCGTCGTTTTCGTCCTGGGCACCGTGGTCTTTGTGGTGATCATTTCGATCGCGGCGGTCAAGGGGTATCATTTCACCGAGTCCTCGGACTTCTGCGGTAAGCTGTGCCACACGGTGATGACCCCGGAACATACGGCCTGGAGCAACTCGCCCCACGCCCGGGTGCGCTGCGTCGAATGTCACATCGGACCGGGTGCGGAATGGTACGTGAAGGCCAAGATATCCGGACTGAAGCAGATCTACGCCGTTCTGGCTCAAACCTACGCGGCGCCCATCGAAACGCCGATCACAAATCTGCGTCCGGCCCGCGATATCTGCGAGCGCTGCCACTGGCCGGAAAAATTCTACTCGGGAAGGCAGCGGGTATTTTATCATTATGCGCCCGATGAGAAGAACACCCCCCGGGAGACCAACATGCTGATCAATATCGGCGGAACGCCGAAAACCCCGACCGCCATGGGCATCCACTGGCATATAGGCAGCGAGGTTTATTATATCGCCAAGGACAAGAAGCGTCTCGAAATCCCCTATGTGGCCGTCAGGGACAAGAGCGGCAAACTCACCGAGTTCCACGACGAATACGAGCCTCTTTCCAAGGAGGAGATCGCCAAGGGGGAGAAGCGTCTCATGGATTGCCTGGACTGCCATAACCGTCCGTCCCATATTTACCGTTCCCCCGGCCGGGAAATGGATGAAAATATCGTCTCTGGCCATATCGATCCCTCTTTGCCCTATATCAAGAAGGTGTCCGTCGAGCTTCTCAGCAGACTCTACAAGACCAAGGAGGAAGGCCGGGCGGCCATTGCCGTGGGCATAGCGGATTACTATACCAAGAAGTATCCGAAGATCGCCGCCGATAAAGCGGCGGCCATCAGGCAGGCCGTCGAGCGGGTGCAGGATATTTATAACCGGAACTACTTTCCGCGCATGAAAGTGTCATGGAACACCTATCCCGACCATATCGGTCATTTCTATACCCCCGGCTGCTTCCGCTGTCACGGCGGTAAGCACAAATCCTCGGAAGGCAAAGTCATTTCCAAGGACTGCAATCTCTGCCACACCGTTCTGGGCCAGAAGCAGCCGAACATCCGGCCCGGGACAAAGGTGAAAGGGTATGTCCACCCCACGGACATCGGCGACAGTATGATCGCCATGAACTGCAGCGAATGCCATTCTGCAGGCGGCGAAGATGTCCCGGGCGGGGGAAAAAGCAAGTAGCGCGGCGGGGTCGTCGAGGTCCCCTTGGATAAACCCCTTCCGAGAGGGGCGACGCGGCCGCGGCTTTACCAGCCCTCCTGAAAGCTTGATCGGGAGTAAGCCCGCAAACCCCGACTTCCCCGGAACGGTCCGGAGGCGCCGGAAAAAGCAGGCCTCTATCCTGCCGTCGGAGCCGGCCCCCGGGTGATCTTTTTTTCATGCGGGTCCCCTGGCGTGCAGGTGCGTTTTTTCGGGACCCCTTTCCGTTTGCGCAGGTTCAAGTCATACATCGTCTGCTGGCATAACGCATCCCTGTCGCCCCTGCTGGGAGGTGAAGATGACAAACGAGCTCTCATCCCTGAAGAGCCAACTGGAAGCCGTCGCCGCCAAGGTGGAGGAACTGTCCCTGAAGGTGGACGCCCTTTCGGAAAAGCTTGCGCTGACCCCCGGGCGGAACCGGAAGGACGCCACGCCGGGGGTGGATGACTTCCCGGACCCCTCGGAAGCGCTGCTGTCCTGGGTGGGCAGCTCCTCGCTCCTCCAGCGTCTTTCCACGGTTTGCTTCCTGCTGGTCGTGGCCCTGATCCTGCGCACCCTGACCGACAACGGACTGGTGAACCTCCAGCTCGGCTACCTCATCGGCATGAGCTACGCGGCGGCGCTGATATTCATGGGCTGGCGAAGATACCGGAGGGCGAACCCGCTGGCTCCCGTATTCACCGTCTGCGGGGCCTTACTGATGTTCACCATCGTCGTGGAAACCCATGCCCGTTTCGACGCCCTTCCTGCCGTCCCGGCCTACCTGCTCCTGATGCTGACCGGTCTGGCCACGGCGACGATCAGCTATATCCACCGCGTACCGGCCCCGGTCGCCGCGGGAAACCTGGGCATGTGCGTCGCCGGTGCGGCCATCGACTACCCGAACCCCTTCTTCCCTTACCTGGCCATTGTCCTGCTCACGGCCAACCTGCTGGCCTATGCTGCCGCCAGGGTCCGCGCCTATGCCTGGCTTCGCTGGCTGCTGTTGCTGGTGACCCTGTTCATGATTTCTCTGTGGGGGATCAAACTGGGGATGTCTTTGCTGGGCGGCGAAAAACCGGCCGGCGCCCTTGCGCCGGAGTGGTTCTTGCCGATCTTGACGCTTTTCGCGTTGACGTTCGCGTTGACGGCCGGGCTGGGCATCGTCCGCACGCTCCCGGGGCGGATCGGCCGGTACGAACAGGCCCTTCCCACGATCACTGTGGTCTGGTCCTTTCTGCTGGCCCAGTATGCGGTGTTTGCCATGGGCGGCAGCGCGATCCTGCTGGGCGCCATCGGTGCCGTGGCCGGTGCGGGGCACCTGGGGGTGGCCCAGTGGCTGGCGGGACGGGATCCAGCCGGCGCGCGGGGGGCAAATGCCTTTGTCTTTGCCGGCG
>JBFMBA010000197.1:0-4412 GCA_040755475.1 Thermodesulfobacteriota bacterium | reverse complement strand
CACTGTGGTACTCATCCTCGGTTGCAAAAAACACAAAACTTTCAGGGGGTATCGGTTTAATGGTTAACGATGATCACTTAATCTCAGATCGGGACGCAGATCCGAAGGTCGACAAAACGGCGGAAGAGAATCCTTTCGATCAGACGACACAGGGTAAGGACGACAGTGAAGGCTTCAAGGAACTCTATGAACAGAGCCTGCAGTCCGTTCAGATGGGCGGCGTTCTCACCGGCAAGGTGGTTCAGATCAATACGGATTCGATCATGGTTGATGTCGGATGGAAGACGGAAGGATACATCCCGGCACGGGAATTGCGGGATGAGCACGGCAATGTCTCCGTTCGCGTCGGCGATGAGATTGAGGTTCTCGTGGACCGACGGGATCAGGACGGAAACCTCATCCTGTCCCGGGACAAAGCCGCCAAAATCAAGATCTGGGACGATGTGAAACTGGCCTGTGAGAAGAATACCCCCATCAGCGGAACCGTTGTGGAAAGGGTGAAGGGAGGGCTGTCCGTGGATATCGGTATTCCCGCCTTCCTGCCCGGATCCCAGGTGGACATTCGTCCGGTGCGGGACCTGGATCGCTACGTCGGTCAGACGTTCCAGTTCAACGTGCTCAAGTACGACCGGAAGCGGAATAATGTGGTCCTGTCCAGACGCTCCATTCTGGAGAAGGAGCACGAAGCCGAAAAATTCGATACGCTCCAGAACATCGAGGAGGGAAAGATCATAGAAGGGGTCATCAAGAACATCACGGACTACGGCCTTTTCATCGACATGGGCGGCATCGATGGCCTGCTCCATGTCACGGACATCTCCTGGGGAAGGATCACGCGCCCCTCCGATCACTTTTCCAAAGGGGAGCGGATCCGTGTTCAGGTGCTTTCCTTCGACCGGGAGAAGGAAAGGGTCGCACTGGGTCTCAAGCAGCTCACGCCCAATCCCTGGATGACCATCAAAGACAAGTATCCGATCAATACCATCGTCGAGGGAAGGGTCGTCAACCTGACGGATTACGGTGTCTTTGTCGAGCTGGAGCCCGGGGTGGAAGGCCTGATCCATGTTTCAGAGATGTTCTGGACCAGGGAGATCCGGCACCCGTCCAAGATCCTGTCCGTGGGCCAGCGCATCAACGTCATGATTCTCGATATCAACAGCGAAACCAAGAGAATCTCGCTCGGACTGAAACAGACGACGCCCAATCCCTGGGAAACATTGAAGCAGAAGTATCCGGAGGGCAGCGTCATCAGGGGGGTTATTCGCAATATTACGAACTTCGGGATTTTCGTGGGGGTGGAAGAAGGCATCGACGGTCTGATCCACATGTCGGATATTTCCTGGAAGCAGCGGGTCAAGCACCCCTCCGAGATGTTCAAAAAGGGACAGGAAATCGAGGCGATGGTGCTCAACATCGACGTGGAGCACGAAAAGTTTTCCCTGGGGCTCAAGCAGATCGAGAAGAACCCCTGGGAGGAGTTGTACGCGAAGTATCCCGCAGGATCGCTGGTTGCGGGGAAGGTGACCAACATCACCGATTTTGGAATATTCGTCGAACTGGAAGAGGGCATCGAAGGGCTCGTCCACATCTCGGAGCTGAGTTCAAAGCGGGTGAAGACCTCCTCCGAGCTCTTTTCGGTCGGCGACAAGGTTTCGGCCATTGTGAAGAACCTGGACCCCAAAAGCCGAAAGATTCGCCTGAGCATCAAGGATTACGAAGCGGGTACCGACGGGCATCCGGTCCACCAGTACATCAACAACCGGGAGAATGTGGGCTCGAGCCTGAGCAAGGCGCTGGCCGACGTGAAGGTCAAGATTGTCGATGCGGATGAATAGACCGCCTCGGACCCTGTTATGAGAAGACACCCGATTATTTTGGGCTTCGGCATTCTGCTGTTCATCGGGGCCGTCTTTTTTGCCCTGATATACATGCTGGGGCTGTTCAAGGGGGAGGGCAGGTCTCTGCATCTGCGCGCCAAGGTCGGTGTGGTGCGGATCGAGGGCGTCATTGTCGACAGTGCTGATATCATTGACCAGATAGATGAATTTGCGGATGATGAGGGGATCAGGGCCGTCGTACTGAGGATCAATTCGCCTGGCGGCGGCGTCGCCCCCTCTCAGGAGATCTATCAGTCCGTCCGTGAACTCCGGAAAAAGAAAAAGGTGGTGGCCTCCATGGGGGCCGTCGCGGCATCGGGCGGATACCTCATTGCGACCGGTGCGGATCGGATTGTGGCCAATCCCGGGAGTATCACCGGCAGTATTTCGGCCGTCATGCACTTTGCGGACGTCCAGGAACTGATGAAAAAAGTCGGCGTCCGTTCCTCCGTGGTCAAGAGCGGAAAATTCAAGGATATCGGCTCTCCCGTGCGGGACATGACCGCCGAGGAAAGGCAGCTGATTCAGGGTATCGTTGACGATATCTACGATCAGTTCACGAAGACCGTTGCGGAAAACCGCAACGTGCCCCTCGGCACCCTCCTCGGTCTTGCCGATGGGAGGATCTTCTCCGGAAGGCAGGCCCTCGCCGCCCAACTGGTGGACGAAATGGGGGGGCTTCAGGATGCCGTTTCGCTGGCGGGTCGGTTGGCCGGCATGGAAGGAAAGCCCGCGGTCGTTTACGCGACGAAGAAAAAAACGAGCCTCTGGAAATATCTGCTGGAAAGCGGGCTGTCTGCCCTGTCGGGACGCATCCAGGATCACGTCACGGAGACCAGGGGCGCGCAGTATCTGCTCCAATAGCAGCGAGGCGCAGGGCTAAATCATATCCCACTCGTTGTCCGGGGACGCGAAATCCCGGAGCTGGTCCCGCCTTTTTTTGTGCTGCAGTTTCTTGAGCGCCTTTGCTTCGATCTGCCTGATTCTTTCCCGGGTTACGCCCATCATTTCACCCACTTCCTCGAGGGTGAAAGGGCCGAAATTGCAGGCCACCCATGTACAGTTGAAAAACGATTCGTTCTTCAGGCGCCACTCACAGGTGCTGTCCTGACATATTTCTGTAATAAAATTGCTCTTCTTCTTGCATTTGTACAGGGTGTTCAACGTCACATCTCCTTTGTTGTTTGGTAGATGCATATCATAAGAATGCCTTGTGCATTTGTCAATGATAAGGGGCCATCGATCGTCCGATCCCGTCCGCTCCTGACGCAATGCGCGCCGGACGCGCCTGCCGCTCACCTATTGAGGTCATGAATAAAAAAGAGCTGCCAGCCAGTGGAGCAACATACCGGTGACCACGGTCCCGGCAAGCGACCGGGTGGTCAGGGCAACGGCCAGCGTTGGAAAAGCCACCCAGAGATCCGGTTTGAACCAGTCCAGGTGCCGGGGTTCGCCGGTCGTGACGATGGACGGCAGAATCAGCGCACTGAGGACAGCCGCAGGAATGACATCCAGCCACTCGATCATCGCGGGGGGAAGACGGTAACGGGTGAGAAAAAAAAGCGGAAGCCAGCGGGGAAGATAGGTCACAATCCCCATGCCGATGATGATCGGGATGACCGTGCTTCTCATGGGTTCCCTCCCGCCGTGCCACGACACCGCACCCTTTTTCGGTACAGCATACCGGCGCTCGCGGAAACAAAGGCAGCGATCAGGATGTGGCTGTTTCCGGGAATCGACAGGGAGAGTACCACGGCAAGGATGCCCGACAGCAGAGCCACCAGGATGTGCCGGATGCTGCGGAGCTGAAAGACCAGCAGACAGATGAACATGGCCGTCAAGGCATAATCGATGCCGAAGGCGCCGGCGGGGATGAAGGCCCCACCGATACCGCCCGCCACCGTGCTGAGGATCCAGGTCAGGTTCGTTGAATGGTTCACGACCATGGCCTGGCGCCACCCCCATTGTCCGCTTTGAAAGCGGCTCATGTTCAGGGCGAAGCTTTCATCGGTCACACCGTAGGCAAACAGGGAGAGCCGGCTTCCCGAGAGGTTTCTCAGATAGGGAGAAAGGGAGGAGCTCATCAGGAGGTGGCGGAGGTTGATCGAAAAGGTGGTCAGGACGATGGAAGGAAACCCCGCTTCGGCGCCGAGCATGGCGGCTGCAATAAACTGCGAGCTGCCCGCGTACACGATCAGGGACATCAGTCCGATCTCCAGCGGACGAAGCCCTGCATTCCTGGCGACGACGCCGAAAGCCAGCCCGATGGCCACATAGCCCAGACAGATCGGCCAGGCGGCAGAAAGGCCGTCCCGGATGGCTTTTATCCACGCCTTCTTGACGTCGAGCCTGTCAGAGACCATCACAGCAACCGGAAGCAGCCAAGTGGAGTAAGCCTCGCTCTGAAAGCGCCTAAAAGCCGACGGCCTGACCGTCTTTCCTGGGATCCGAGGCGGCGCAGTACCCGTCCGGCAGACGATAGATGAGCTGTGCACCGCCAAAGACCGATGTGGGTGTTTCGGGTGCCAAGCGGTG
>JBFMBA010000196.1:0-5652 GCA_040755475.1 Thermodesulfobacteriota bacterium | reverse complement strand
ACGGCTCTGATCGTCATCCTGATCCTGACCCTGTCGGCTCTGGGGATTGCTTTCACCCCCCTTGCCTTTCTGCTGACGACGGTCCTTCCCTACGCCGTCTTCGCGGTGTTCCTGTCGGGATTCGTCTATCGCATCGTGACGTGGGCGAAGGCGCCAGTCCCCTTCCGCATCACGACCACCTGCGGCCAGCAGGCCTCCCTCCCCTGGATCCGGCATGCGCCCCTGGAGAGCCCCTCCGGCGTCTGGGGCGTCATCGGCCGGATGGCCATGGAGGCCCTCCTGTTCCGTTCGCTCTTCCGGAACACCGAAGCCGAGATCGCGGAAGGCAGGCCCGTATACGGCAGCGCCAAATGGCTCTGGTTTTTCGGGCTGCTCTTTCACTGGTCGCTGCTGATCATCGTGCTCCGGCACCTCCGTTTTTTCATCGAACCGATCACGCCCTGGATCGGCGCCCTGGCGGCGGTCGACGGCTTCTTCGAGATCGGCGTCCCCACCCTCTATCTGAGCGACATTGCCATTCTGGCGGGATTGACTTTCCTTTTACTTCGACGGATCGCCCTTTCCCGGCTGCGCTACATTTCCCTGGCCACCGATTATTTTGCACTCCTGCTTCTGATCGCAGTTGTTACGACGGGGCTGCTCATGCGGCACGTCTTTCCCGCCGATCTGCTCCATGTGAAGCAGCTGGCCCTGGGATGGGCCACCTTCGCCCCGGCCGTCCCCAAAGAGGCCGGTGTGGTCCTGTACATGCACCTGACTTTCGTGTTCGCTCTCCTGGCCTGGTTTCCCTTCAGCAAGCTGATGCACATGGGGGGGATCTTCCTGAGTCCGACACGGAACCTTGCCAACGACAACCGCACCATACGGCATCTCAACCCCTGGAACGCCCCCGTCAAGGTTCACACCTATGAGGAGTACGAGGACGAGTTCCGGGACAAGATGAAGCTGGCGGGGCTGCCGCTGGAGAAGGAGTAGCCATGTCCGCAGCCAAGATACCCAAACCCGAGGAATTGATCGCGGTCCGTTACGCACCGCCCGAGACGCCCTGGATGGAGACGCCGACCGTCTTTCGCCCCGGCACATGGAGCTACAGCGGCGGCGCCAAGAGCCTGACCGCCCTGGGCCTGCCCAACCCGCGGGCCTGGCAGCCCTCGGACGCGGACTGGAAGCTGCCGGAGAACTGGCAGTCGATCATCCTGGACGGCATGCGCGAGCGCCTCGAGAAGTATCGCTCCTTCCGCCTCTTCATGGACATCTGCGTCCGGTGCGGGGCCTGCGCCGACAAATGCCATTTCTACATCGGCTCCGGCGACCCGAAGAACATGCCGGTCCTGCGGGCCGAGCTCCTGCGCAGCGTCTACCGGCGCTATTTCACCGAATCGGGAAAGCGCTTCGGCAGGCTCGCAGGCGCCCGCGACCTGACGGTGGACGTGCTCAAGGAGTGGTTCTACTACTTCTTCCAGTGCACCGAGTGCCGCCGTTGCTCGGTCTTCTGCCCCTACGGGATCGACCAGGCGGAGATCACCATGATCGGCCGGGAGCTGCTGAATCTGGTGGGCTGCAACATCAACTGGGTCATCGAGCCGGTGGCGAACTGCTTCCGGACGGGCAACCACCTCGGCATCCAGCCCGGCGGCGTCAAGGATATGCTCGAATTCCTGGCGGACGACGTCGAGGACCGCACCGGCGTGCGCGTGGAGGTTCCCCTCAACAGAAAGGGGGCCGAGATCCTCTTCGTCACCCCCTCCGGCGACTATTTCGCCGATCCCGGGACCTACACCTGCATGGGATACATGATGCTCTTCCAGCAGATCGGCCTGAACTACACCTTCAGCACCTATGCCTCCGAGGGGGGGAACTTCGGGCTGTTCACCTCCCACGAGATGATCAAGCGTCTCAACGCCAAGATCTATGCCGAGGCAAGGCGTCTCGGGGTCAAATGGATCCTCGGAGGCGAGTGCGGCCACATGTGGCGGGTCCTGCACCAGTACATGGATACGATGAACGGACCGGCCGATTTTCTCGAAGAACCCGTCTCGCCCATCACCGGGACGCGATTCACGAACGCCCGCTCGACACGGATGGTGCACATCGCCGAATTCACCGCCGATCTGATCCGCCACGGGAAGCTGAAACTGGATCCCGCCCGGAACGACCACTGCCGGGTCACCTTCCACGACTCCTGCAACCCCGCCCGGGCCATGGGTCTCTTCGAGGAACCCCGGTACATCCTCGGCAACGTCTGCAACCACTTCCATGAGATGGCCGAGGATACGATCCGGGAGAAAACCTTCTGCTGCGGAGGCGGGGCGGGTCTCGGAAACGACGAGAATTTCGAGATGCGCATGCGCGGCGGGATGCCCAGGGCCATGGCGGTCCGCCAGGTGAAGGAAAAGCACGGCGTGAACCGCCTGGCCTGCATGTGTGCCATCGACCGCGCGACGCTCACGTCGCTGATGGAGTATTGGGTGCCCGAGGTGACGGTGATGGGGGTGCACGAACTGCTGGCCAACGCACTGATCATGACCGGGGAAAAGGAGCGGACAACCGACCTGCGCGGTGAGCCGCTCATGGTTACCGAACAGGGCTAGACAGATTGCGTAAAGCCGCGCCGACGGGCCGTCCTGGGCATCCCAGGCCCTGAAGCGCGGACGCCGGTGCACCATACGGCGAAGGACGACGACAACAGCCGCGGACGGTCATTGTCCGGGGCCTGCCGGAGGAAAGGGAGCCGATGAAACTCTACAACAGGGGGATGATCATTGCCGGGATCGTGGTTTTCCTGATCGCGGCCACCTTCCCGCTCTGGTACGGCAGGGGGAAGACCGTCCCCCCGCCCGATCTGAAGCTCGATACGCCCGCCATCGAGCGGCTCGCCGAAAAGCGCTGCGTCGAGTCGGCGCTCTACATGCGGACCAGCCACATGACGCTCCTGACCGTCTGGCGGGACGACGTGGTCCGGAGCGGGAAGCGAACCTACAGGGCGACCGACGGCCGGCTCCATTCGATCAATCTTACCGGAACCTGTCTGGGGTGCCACAGCAACAAGAAACAGTTCTGCGACCGATGCCACGATTTTTCCGGGGCCAAACCCGCCTGCTGGAGTTGTCACGCCATACCCGAGGAGGTCCGCTGATGGCACCCACCCGTAGAGAATTCCTGAAGATAGCGGGTTGTTCGGCTGTCGGCCTGGCCGTCCCTCTGCTGCCGTCACGTGCGGCGTCCCAGGCAAAGGCCCCGACCGCCGCACCGCCCCAGACCGCACCGCCACCGCAAGCGGCGCTCACGGCAAAGCGCTGGGCGATGGCGATCGAGCCGCGAAAGTGCCGGTCCGACTGCACGGACTGCATCGCCGCCTGCCATCTCGAACACAATGTGCCCGCAATCGGAAACCCCAAGGACGATATCCACTGGATCGGCCTCGAAAAGATCGGGCATGTTTTTCCCGCAGAGGCCCATCCCCGTCTGCCCGAGGCCGTCAGGGGCCTGTCCGTCCCGGTTCTCTGCAACCACTGCGAAAACCCGCCCTGCGTGCGGGTCTGTCCGACCCAGGCGACCTTCAGCAGGCCCGACGGGATCGTGATGATGGACTATCACCGCTGCATCGGATGCCGGTTCTGCATGGCCGCCTGCCCCTACGGGTCCAGAAGCATGAACTGGCGCGATCCGCGGCCCCACATTCGCAAGATCAACCCCGCTTTTCCCACCCGGACCAAGGGGGTGGTGGAAAAGTGCAATTTCTGCGAGGAACGGCTGGCCCGGGGGCTCCTGCCCGCCTGTGTCCTCGCCTGCCGGGAGAAGGCCATGACCTTCGGCGACCCGGAAGATCCCCGTTCCCCCGTTCGGCGCGTTCTGGACGGAAGCCTCTCGCTCCGCCGCAGGCCGGAACTGGGAACGGGCCCCCAGGTCTATTATATTTTGTGAGGCTGCCGTGCTCGAAAACGCTTTGAGAGGATCGCGCGGATACGGAATCTGGGTGGCATTTCTGCTGCTCTGGGTTGCCGTCGGTTTCTTCTTCTACATGAGGCAGCTCGATGTGGGCCTGGGGATCACCGGCATGAGCCGGGACGTCTCGTGGGGGCTCTATATCGCCCAGTTCACCTTCCTTGTGGGGATTGCGGCATCGGCGGTGATGCTGGTGCTTCCCTACTACCTGCATGACTTCAAGGCCTTCGGAAAGATCACGATCCTCGGCGAGTTTCTGGCCGTCTCCGCGGTGATCATGTGCATCACCTTCGTCTTTGTCGATCTGGGCCGTCCCGACCGGGCCGTCAATCTGCTTCTCTACCCCTCCCCGAGATCGGTCCTGTTCTGGGATGTGATCGTCCTGAACGGCTACCTGCTCATCAACATCTTCACCGGCTGGACGGTCCTGGAGAGCGAAAGGAAAGGCACGGCGCCGCCTGCCTGGGTAAAACCCCTGATTATCCTCTCGATCCCCTGGGCCGTCAGCATCCATACCGTCACGGCCTTCATCTATGCGGGTCTGCCGGGGAGAGGGTTCTGGCTCACGGCGATCATGGCACCCCGGTTTCTCGCCTCCGCCTTTGCCTCCGGGCCGGCCCTGCTGATCCTGCTGTGTCTGATCCTGAGGCGCTTCACCCGCTTTGACGCCGGGGAAAAGGCGATTCAAACCCTGGCGAAGATTGTGGCCTACGCCCTGGCGACGAGCATCTTCTTTGTCCTGGTGGAGATCTTCACGGTCTTCTACAGCCAGATCCCGGGACACATGCACCACCTGACCTACCTGTTCGCCGGACTCGAGGGTCACAACACCATTGCGCGCTGGATGGCCCTTTCGGCGGTGACAGCCGTAGCGGCACTGATCCTGCTGGTCATTCCCCGTGCCCGGCAAAACGATACGCTCCTGGCGCTCGCCTGCGCCGCCGTCTTTCTGTCGCTCTGGATCGAAAAGGGTCTGGGGCTGGTAGTGACGGGCTTCGTGCCTTCCCCCCTGGAGCGGGTCACCGACTACACCCCGACCGGACCGGAAATCGCCATCACCGCCGGGGTCTGGGCCCTGGGGCTGCTGCTGGTGACGCTGTTCTTCAAGATCTTCGTGTCCGTCAGAAACCGGGGATGACCGGCGGCGTCAGGTCTTCTGCCAGACGGAAACACGGTTGCGCCCGGCATCCTTGGCACGGTACAGGGCCTGATCGGCGCGGCCGATCAGGCCGTCCAGTCCCGGAAACCCGGGCGACATCAGCGCGACACCGATGCTCACGGTCACGCGCAGATCGATCGTCCCGCCGCCATGATCCGGCCTGCGCACGGGGATGCCGAGCGCCTCGACGGACTGGCGAAGCCGCTCGGCGATCTGGACCGCCAGGGAAAGATCGGTTTCCGAAAGCAGCAGGGCGAACTCCTCACCCCCATAGCGCCCCGCCACATCGATCCCCCGCGTTTCCTGTCGGATCAGGTCGGCCAGCGCACGCAACACCTGATCACCGATGGGATGGCCGTGGGTGTCATTCACCCGCTTGAAATGGTCGATATCGAGCATCAGCACCGCAAGGGGCCTTTCGAAACGGAGGGCCCTTTCGAATTCCCTCTCGCCCAGCTGAAAAAACCCGCGCCGGTTGTATATGCCCGTCAGTTCGTCGGTGATGGAGATCTGCTCGATTCTGTTGTAGAGGCGGGCGTTGCGGATGG
>JBFMBA010000195.1:0-3506 GCA_040755475.1 Thermodesulfobacteriota bacterium | reverse complement strand
TCAGCCGGTCCCGGAACCCCAACCAGGGCTTCCGCAGGTGGGGGGGGTATCCTTTTTCCGCGCCGGGATCAATGGAGACCGGTACCGCGTGGCGGTGGTTTCAGAGAATGATCGCGAAGCCCGAGTTATGGCTGAAAAGCATCTTACGGATCGCGGGGGATTCCCGATGGGCGAATCCCAGTGCAAGCCGGCCCGGGAAGGCGTCTTTTGGGGTTTGGAAAGTGAAGCGCCTTTGCCGCTGGCGCTGGTTTTTCCAGGGCAGGGTAGTTGCTACGCGAGCATGGGTCGGGAACTCTATGAGTCGATCCCCGTTTTCCGGCAATGGCTGGATCGCATCGCCCAGGGCGCCGAGTTCGATGTCCTCAAGCTGCTTTTTCTCGCGGACGAGGCGACCACACTGGACACTCGTTGGCAGCAACCGGCCCTGTTCGCCATTGAGACCGCGATGGTTCAATCTTTCCTGTCCCTTGGCGTATGTCCCCAAGCCCTGGCCGGGCATAGCGTGGGCGAGTTGAGCGCCCTGTGCGCGGCGGAAGTTTTTTCCTGGGGGGACGGTATCCGCATTGTCCGCAAACGGGCCGAGCTGATGGATCGGGTAGGCCGTTCGATCGAAGACCCGGGCGTAATGATGGCGGTGGACGCCCCGATAGGCGTACTCGAGGAAAAGATCTCCGGCAATGAACAGATGTTCTTCACCAATTTCAATTCTCCCAACCAGGTGGTGGTGGGGGGAAGCACCGAATCCCTTTCCGAACTGGCGCGTGAGCTGGAAAAGAACGGTTATCGGTGCACCCGACTCAAAGTGAGCATGGCGTTTCACTCGCCCGCTCTGAATACGATTCGGGATGAATTGAAGAACTTCCTGTCCAACATCGAGTTTCAGGCTCCCCGGATTCCGGTCATTTCGAATACGAACAACACTTTTTTCCCCGACGACTCAGAGGAGATCAGGAGCATTCTGGTGAGCCAGATCGAGCGTCCCGTGCACTGGATGCAAAATATCAGAAAGCTATGGAACGACGCCGGCATACGGTGTTTCCTCGAGGTGGGACCGGGAGGAGCGTTGAGTGATCTGATCGCCGACACATTGGACGGAGCCGTATGCGTTGAGACCTGCCGGTCGGATCGGGAGGTCCATACATACCGTACAGCCCTGGCCAGGCTCTATGCTTCAGGCAACCTGCGGGACGGGATCCGACCCGACGAGTTGAATGTGTCGCAGGAGACGATGCTCCGATCCTCGGCCGCGGCGGGGGAAAAGGATTCGTCCCCGGGCTTCGGCGAAGGGGCCGAGGCGACCGGTTACCTGGAACAGGTCATCCGGATCATCATGGAGGCCACCGGGTACGAGCGGCACGAGATCGAGCCGGATATGGATCTCCGGGAGGATCTGGCCATCCGTTCCAGCCGTCTTCCGGTCATCGTGGACATGGCCGAGCGCCGCTTCGGAATTACGGTTAACCTGAAAGACTTTGTGGGCGTCCACACGGTGCGGCAGGTGGCCGATCGCATCGAGGAGGTGGCCCTTCGAGACGGCTCCGAGCCCCGAGTTCACGAGGACACTGAAAACCCCCCATTGGCGCCTGTTCGAAACCTGGCAACGCGGCGCCCTGAGGAAACCGTGGAAATCGAGCGCGGTCCGATTCAGCGATTCGTTTTCGAAGAGGCGCCCCTGAAGCGCGGTTCCGGTCGGGCTCTCGAAATCGGATTGGGCCGTGCGGTAGTCCTGTTGAATGCAAGCCGCACATCGGTATTGGCGGAAGCACTCGCTCGCGTCCTATCGGAAAAATATCAAGTCCGTCCGGTGATTATGAACTGTTGGGGACCCTCCGAGCGTGGGAACGCCTTTGATTTGCGTACGACCGGGGGCGTTGAGAGCGCCGGGGCGTTTCTCGCACAAACCGAAGGTCTTGCCGGTCTGACGTTGGTTCTTGACGGGGAGGCGTCTGGAATCGGGGACCTGCATGAAGTTCCGGCTTTCCTGGCCGGATTCTTCACTACGGTACAACGTCTGCTTCATTCCCCGCACAAGGTGTTCTGCTCTCTGGTGCATCGCAAGACGGATCCGAGGGCTTCCTCCGATGTGGCCGCCGAGGGAGTGCTGGGCTTGTTTCTGGCGGCCCGTCAGGAATATAGTTCTGTTCTGTTCCGCGGCATAGAAACGGACAGGCGAACGGAGGCCGAGGACATCGTTCGACTGGCTTTGGACACCGGAATGGACGAAGTTCAAGTCATTTGCCGCGATCGGGAGCTGTTTACGCCGAGACCCCGTGTGCAGGACGCCGCTCTGTCCGAGGCCCCGGACTTCACATTGAACCGGGGCGACGTGGTCGTCGTCTCGGGCGGAGGTAAGGGGATCACGGCTTGGCTGGCGAGGGCCCTCGCCCCGTTCGGTCCCCGATTGCTGCTGTTGGGACGGACGCGGCTGGATGCTTCGATCGATTACGACGCCCTCCTTGCCATGGAGGGTCCTATAGAATCTGCGGTTCGAACCTACCTGAAGGAACATCGGCCGGAAGCGGCTAAGACTGGACTCGATGCCGAGCTAGGTAAGATCATGGCCGGTGCGGAAGTCCGTGAAACGATCCTGGATCTGCGTTCCAGAGGGATGGAAGTCGAATACCATTGCTGCGATGTGACCCGGGAAGAGAGTGTGAGCAGCGTTCTGGAAGGTGCGGTGAGGCGGTACGGCAGAATTGACGGCATCATCCACGGCGCGGGGATCCTTCGGGACTCCTTCATGGAATTCATGACTCGGGAAGACTTCCTGCGGGTGATGGACGTTAAATTGACCGGCGCCTGGAACCTGTACAATGCGGCCGGATCCCACGGGCTCCGGTTTATGGTGGGACTTTCGTCCATTGTAGCCGCTTTGGGAAACATTGGACAAACCAATTACTGCTCCGCGAATCGCGCGATGGGCGCCTTGTTGAGAGCCCTGCCGGGAGAGGCCGAGGGGGTGGCCACAAAGACGTTGCTGATGCCTCCCATCGACGGTGCGGGCATGGCCGGCGACGCCGAGATCAAGGCCTTGATGAAATTGCGCGGCATGGCTGACGCCTATGTGCACGTCAAAGAGCTGATGGAATTGTTTTGCAGGGAGATGTTCGCCGTGTCCGGCGGACCTTCCGAAGTGATGTGGTCCAGGCCTTTGCCTAAGTCGATTTCCCGCGGGTTCCATATGAACAAGACTCCGCCGATGGAAGGACTCGGGTTGTCTTCGGGCGGCAACGCCTTTCCCTTCGAGAAGTTTCCACTGGTTGACAGCGTCCGGCGTCTGGACCTCGAGAAGGGCGAGCTGGAGACGGAACGGAACTTCAATGTGGACCGGGATCTCTGGCTCGAGGATCACCGGCCGTTCGAATCCGCCAAACACCCGTTGATATCCGGCGTCATGATCGTTGAAACGCTAATGGAGGCCGCCAAGCTGCTATACCCTTACCTTCGCATCTACGGCCTTCGCAACGTGGAGTTCAGGGATATGGTGGAGTGCCTTCCCGACACGG